>CACXDP010000083.1 GCA_902766445.1 uncultured Coriobacteriaceae bacterium | reverse complement strand
CCTCGGTGAAGCCGGTGTAGCGCGCCAGCTGCCTCGGGAACATCATGGAGTACTCCGTGAACATGTTGAGAGCGGAGTGTTGGCCGTACTTCTTGATGGGGAGGATGCCCGTCATGTAGGCGAGGGCGATGTGGTCGTTGTCCTTCATCAGGTCGCGGAGGAAGTCGAGGTACTCCGTCTGGCCCTTTTTGTCGTCTTGGCGCTCCCGGAAGACGGCATCCCATTCGTCGATTACGAGGACCAGCTGCCTGCCGTTGCCAGAGTACACGTCCTCGATCGTCTGTAAGAGGTCTCCCTCATCGAAGTAGTCCTCCTCTGGATACGCCCGCTTGATGTCCCTCACCACGAGACGCTGCATGCGCTCGAGCGCCTCTCCCACGGGCTTTCCCCTCTTGAGGAACCTCGTCATAATCAGGCGCACGACGTCGAAGCCGCCGAGGTAGGCGTCCCAGGCGAGCTCGCCACGCGCCGTCCGCGCGGGCGCGCTGCTGGAAAGCCTCGTCCCCTCGAAGAGAGCGCGGGCGCCCGCCCCGCGTCCGTAGTAGGCGCAGATCATGTCGGCGGCCATCGTCTTGCCGAACCTGCGCGGGCGCGAGACGCTCACGTACCGCTGCTTCGTGTTGACCAGTGAGTTCAGGTAGCCGATCATCTCGGTCTTGTCGACGAAGATCTCCGAGTTGACGGCCGTCTCGAAGCCATGTCTCCCCGGGTTGAGGTACGTTCCCATGTGCCCTCCTCACGCTCGTCGGCGGTCCCCCACGATGTTATCATACCCGCCGTACCCGCGCCCGCCCGCCACGGGCGCCCCCGGCCTGCAGACTTCCGGGCCGGCTCGAGACTCGCACCGCCTTCCGGGGCGCCACTCCCGAGTGCCAAACGCGACGGTGAAAAGTGCAAGCTTTTGCGAGGTATGTATAGTTTTTCGGTCTCGGATTTTGCGGGGTCTGATTCCCGGTACCCTCTACCTGCTGTTTTGCGGGGTGCCCTACCGCCCCTATGGCGAATCGGCACCCAAAAACTACTCATTAGTCGAAATTCCTTGCACTTTTCTACCTCGAGATTGGCACTCGTCGGCAGGACCCGCGAGATCGGGACGCGCCCCAGGCCCATGGGGCCGATGCCCGAGCGAGAAGCGGCCCCACCGGCGTCGCGCCGAGGCGGGACGTGTGGCGGGCCATCCGCCCCGACACCGCGGAACAAAAAAACCCGCCCCGCGGCTATCTGCCGACGTTCTTGGCACGCTTGACGCGATAGAGCATCTCGTCAGCACGCGCAACGAGGCGATCACAGTCTTCGTCGGGAGAGTCGCAGGAGGCATGCCCGAAGCTACAGCTGAGCTGATAGGGCAAGTCGGCTTTTGCGGCTCTTTGGGCAAGCTCATCCCGAATGACGCCGGGCACGTAATCTTCGTCATCATTGGTGAGGTTCGTGCAGATGAGCATGAACTCGTCGCCGCCCCACCTAGCCACGAAGGAGCTCAGCTTCGAGCAGGCGCCACGAAGCGCATCTGCCACCAGACACAGCGCCCTATCTCCCTCAAGATGACCAAAGGTATCGTTGATGCCCTTGAATCCGTCGAGGTCAATCATAAAGAGGTGGATTGGACGCTCGGGCGTAACGCGCGTCATGCTCGTCTCAAGATAAGCGTCCGCACGATGGCGGTTGTTGAGGCCGGTGAGAGCGTCACTGGAAATGCGCGACTCTTGCATCGATACCATGACGAAGGTGAGCGACGCCGCGATGCATGCGGCCGCTATCGGCGTGCTTGGGATGAGGGTATCCACTATGCCACCAACAATAAACGGCAGCATAAACGTCATGAAGGCCAGGCACAAGCTGCGTTGCGCACTCGAGTGCGCACGACGATATTCACACGCCAGGATGCAAGTTGACATTATGCCGTACGATAGAATCATGCAAACGGTTGCTGTATGCATCCACCCATAGGTCATGGTGCCATCAGGATGCACGACCACGTTTTGGTCAAGTACGTAGCCGATAGCGTGGAGTATCGGCACGAGAGCAGCCGGGACGACGGAGGCGGTGGTCACAGCCTTGCGGTTCGGAATCTCCCCACTCATAAACGAGAGGATGAAGTGGATCCAGAAGCAGCCACAACAAGCAAGCGCCATTTGGTTGATGCCGTTTACCACGGAAAGAGCCAGCTCGCCTTGGGAGAAGAGTCCGCTGCAGGCGATAAGAGCCCAAACTGCATCGAATACGTTGAAGACCATGAACGCTATGAGCACAAGGCGAAAGTGCCTGTTTTGATCCTGGGTGCCCAAGTTGCGCGAGACAGCGCCCATGATAATCATCGAAAGAACAAGGCAGAGAGCGTTGACAATGACATACGCCGCGGTGAACTGCGTTGCAAAGACCATTATTCTCCAAACAATCGTTTGACTG
>CACXDP010000082.1 GCA_902766445.1 uncultured Coriobacteriaceae bacterium | reverse complement strand
GTGTGGATGGATGACTTCGGCTGTGGTTACAGCTCGCTCAACCTGCTCAAAGACTACGAATTCGACGTCCTCAAGGTCGACATGGAATTCTTGCGCGACATGGAGACCAACGTTCGCTCAAAGAAAATCCTGCTATCGGTGCTGGAAATGGCGCGTAACTTGGGAATCCGAACACTTGTCGAGGGGGTTGAGACAAAGACCCAGCGCGACTTCCTGCTCGAGGCGGGATGCGACATGATGCAAGGCTATCTGTTTGGCAAGCCTGGGCCGTTGGAGCTGTAGTACTCCTCGGCCTTGGCTTGTGCCAAGCGTGAGCCGTTATGGCAGCGGGGATTGTCAAGGGAACAGTTGCGATGACAAGACCCGCAGGTAAAGCCACTCAGATACTCTTCCAACGAGGGAACGTCCGCGACCTGCTCCTCTTGGTCAACATCCTGCGGCTCCGTTTCCTCCTGCTCTTCCCATTCCGTCGGCTCGTCCTGATTCGCCGGCTCATCCTGCTCCGCCGACTCCGTCGCGCTGGGCGCTTCCCCCACGCCTTCAAGCGCGACCGCCGAGCTGTCCATAAAAGTCGCCACCGCGGTGCGCACGCCCACATAGGACAGGCACACCACGCACCACACCGCCACAAAGGCCCGAATGATCTTGTTTCTTAGCATCGCGTACTCCATCTCGAAGAAATTCCTAGCCTCCCGCGAACCATACCCCACGGACTTGAAACGGAGTTAAAGCCTCTAGCAGATTCTCCACACGCTAAGGCCAACGCCTTTAACTCGGTTTGAAGTTCGCTCGCTATGATGCCTTCGCACCGAAGAATTGGAGGTAAGCAATGTCATACGAGAGCGAGTATTCGGAGGCGCTGCAGCGTATCTACACGGCCAACGCAGACGTGCCGTCTCTGCGCTATTTCTTGGATACGGCCGCAAACTGGCACGCATGCTTCGCCCAAGGCCCAAGCGACTTGACCCAAAACGCCCACGCGCATCCACTTGTTGTCATCCTCGGATACGGCATACCCGAACAGCTCATCTACGCATGCAACACGACGCCGTGCTTCCTGCTGGGCGGAAGCCACGCGTCCTGCCAGTGGTCGGATGACGCCGTGCCCCGCGACAGCGATCCCGCGAGCCGATCCATCCTGGGGTATGCCCTCAGGCTTGCGGCACGCGCGGACATAGACCCGCTCTTTGTGGTACCCGTCGCGAACGACAACATGCGAAAGATCGCCTATCACCTCAAGCAAGAAGGCCATGCGGTCCTGCCCGTCGACATTCCACCCGTGTCCACGAGTCCGTCCGCACAACATGCGTGGGAGCATTCCACCGAGACGCTGGTCCAGACAGTCGCGCGTCACGTTGGGAGGCGGGTCACGGCACGGAGCCTTCGCAACGCAAACAAGCTTGTGGGCAGGGCACGGGCAGCCATCCTGGACTTTGAGCAAAGCTGCGTGGAGTGTCCGGAGGTGCTCGACAGTGAGGCGCGTCTCCTCGTGACGAACAGCTATTACCAGACCGGTAACCTTGCCCAGTGGACGGCGGCGCTCAACAAGCTGACCGCAGAGATCCAAGCGCGTTACAAGACCATCGGACGCCCATGCATCACCGCGCCGCGCATCCTTGTCGTCGGCTCACCGATACTCTTTCCCCAGCACAAGGTGGCCGAGCTCATCAACGATGCGGGTCTTTTCACACTGGCGACCGTGGATGCCGCCAGCACGTCACGCTTTGCCAACCTCAGCGCACGGGAGAGTTCGGGCGGGGCGACGGCACTCATACGCGCCATCTCCCGCAAACACTACGGCTTCGACTCATCAAGCGCCTCGGTAGTGAACTGGGCCATGGAGCGCTACGTAGAGCATCTCCTCAACTCGATGGAGGTGGATGGTGTCGTTTGCCACATCCTCAAGGGGCAGATTGAATACGACTTCGCGCTTTCGCGCCTGGAGCCACTCTTTGACAGCATGGACATTCCCGTGTTCCGTCTCGAGACGGACTACCAGTACCAGGACGTGGAGCAGCTGCGCATCCGCCTCGAGGCCTTCGCCGAGATGCTCGGCCAGCGCATGCTCGTTGCCGACCGCGCGCATGCGCGCCGCCGCTGCGCATAGCAAGGGAGATGACGT
>CACXDP010000081.1 GCA_902766445.1 uncultured Coriobacteriaceae bacterium | reverse complement strand
CTCACGAGATTCTCGATTGTGCTGAGGGGGATGTCCATGCCGAGCAACCCTATGAAGGTGCCCGATTTGTAGATGGGGACCACATAGGAGCAGATCATCAGCTCATTGAGAGATGTTGCCGGAAATGGCCCAATCCACGACGGACGTCCGCGCTTGAGGGGTGTGAAATACCAACCGGAATGAGCCGGGTCATCGGGGTCGAGCTTGCGTTCGTCGAAAGGCTCTCGCTCGGCGAAGCCCGTTCGTCCCACGCGCGAATAGTAAAAGCCGTTCTCGGGGTTGGCGATATCGGGACTGATGGCGAAGTAATAGGTCTCCACGCCGTACGTATGCTCGGCGACTGCCGCGAACTCGGTCTTGATGTGGCGTGAGAAGTCGGCCAAATAGGCGTCGAGCTGAGCCGCCTGCTCAGGCGTTCGCTCGGTTGTGGCATCGTCGCCGATGGCGCCGTTGCGCGATAGCGTGACGCTGTCTAGGGAATCGTTTGCCAGGTTGGCAACCATGTCGACGGAGCGCGCGATGCCTGTCGCGTATTCCTCGAAGGACTTACCGGTGTCCTGCACGAGCAAGTCCATCATCTCGACCGAACGCCGGTTGTTTTCGGCATGGATGATTGAGGAGCTTATGAAATACACACAAAACATGGCAGTGAGGATTTCAACAATCGTTATCGCAATGACTTTAAAGCGAATCGAATGCACCATCATCCTCACAATTGCGCGTTACTCAACAGACATCGTACGGTACACGTTCTTGACCGATCCGTTCCATGCATGCTGGAAACCCACCAGTCGTTCCGACGTCACGTACAGGCGGGTTCGCGAGAAGAGCGGAATCCAAGCGGCATCATCCTGCACAATTGTACGCTCCAAATCCCGATACTCTGCCAGACGTTTATCTGAATCGGTAATCGTACGTGCGTCGCGTACGCGATTCATGACGTCCATCTTAGGATAGCAGAGACTGCGGAACTTCGTGCTCTCTGGACTGCCGAAAAACGTGTAAATATAGTTGTCGGGATCGTTGTAGTCGGCGGTCCACGTTGCCGTGTAGCAGGCGAGGTCACCGCTCTTGCGCAGACTCATGAACTCGTCTTAGTTTACGACGTCGATTGACGCATTGACTCCTATGGCCTTCCACATCTCCACGGCGTGCTCTGCGAGCGTCATCTCCGCCTGCGTTGAGGATGACTTCACAGAGAAGGTCAGGTCGAACCCGTCGTCTTGGCCGGCTTCCTCGAGGAGTTTTTGTGCCTGTTTCGTATCGTACGGAATCGCGGGGAGGTCGGGGTCGAAGCCATAGAGCCCATGCGAGAAGATGCCGTTCTCTACCAACCCGCGCCCGCTATAAACGACGTCGAGCAGTGTGCTGCGGTCGAGTGACAGCTGCAGTGCCTTGCGCACGCGCACGTCATCGAGCGGAGCGACCTTCTCGTTGAGGGCGATGTAGCTGATGCCGATCTGCGGGACCTTCTGGATTCGATCCTGGTAGATGTCGCCGTGGATGAAGAACTCTGCCGCACTTCCCTGATCATCAAGGTCGAGGATGTCCAGTTTGCCGTTCTCGAACATCATCCGGATCTCTTCCGGATCCGTGATGAAGCGCAAGTCCAGTCCCGCGCTCTTGGGGGCGTCATCCCAGCAGTTGTCGTTAGCCACGAGCAGCATGCCTTTGCCAGGTTTCCACTGCTCCAGCACGAACGGGCCAGTCCCGATCGTGTGGGCTGCATCCGTGCCAAACAGGTCGCCGGCCTCAAGTGTCGTGTTCTCGTCCATGATAGAGGCGCCCGGCATGGAGAGACAGGCCAAGAACGCCTCGAAGGGCTGCTCAAGAGTGATGGAGAAGTCTAGGTCGTCGAGCACTTTGAAGCCCTCGAGCTCATCCGTCTCTCCCGCCTCCAGAGCTGAAGCGCCGAGAATGATCTCTGCGATGTCTTGGTTGCAGGAGTCTGGATGCGTGAGCAGGCGCTTGAACGAGTACAACACATCCGAAGACGTCAGCTCGGCTCCGTTGCTAAAGGTCACGCCCTCTCGCAGGTGGAAGGTGTAGGTCCTGCCATCCTCCGACTTCTTCCACGACTCGGCCAGGGAGGGCATGGCCGTCACGTTGCCGTCGTTGTCAGGCCGCATCTCCACTAGGCGGTCGAACACGTTTGTAGCGATGGTGTAGTGGATGGACGTACACTGGAAGTCCACCGTGTCCGGCTCCTCCTCGATGGCGACAAGGAAGCTGGAAGTGTCGAGTTCCTGCCCCGCGGCCTCGGTGGGCGTGGGAGTTGTCTTTTGGTTCCCACAGGCCGTACACAGGAAAACAAGAGCCAACAGCAACAACGCTGCCTTTCTTCGCAAATCACCCATGGCAAGCTCGTTTCTTGATATGAATGGCCCCGGCACCACTTTATTCTACATGAGCAATGACACGAATTGCAACGTATAATGCCACGTGGAGCAAACAAGCACGCGAAGCGTGGCGTTTTCGCAGTACTATCGTCGTAGCCGAAAATGCATAGGCTGGGTTTGGTGAAGCAGCACTGATTGCGAACGATGAGGAGATGCACGTGGAAACCGAACGCATAGCCATCGAAGGCATGCACTGCGCCAATTGCTCGGCACTTATCCAGAAGATGGTGGGCAAGATGGATGGCGTCGAGTCGTGCGAGGTGAATCTCGCCGCAAACAACGGCACCGTCGAATTCGACCCCGAAGTTACCAACATGCCGGCCGTCATCGAGACGATCGTGGACCTTGGCTACGGTGCCACGGTCATACCGCGCGAGGGGCGTGCGGCCTTTGACGAGGAACGGCGAGCACGTGAGGCGGCGCAGCATGCGTATGACCTCAGGATGTTCGTGATGGCGCTCGTGCTCGCGGCGCTGGTGATGATCATCGGCATGACGCCACTCGGCATGACCCTCACGATGCCTCTGGCAAATGCCATCTTTGGGCCGGACCATACCCACGATCAGATGATGCTCGTCATGAACCTCGTGTGCATGGTGCTCACGATTCCCGTGCAGTTCGTGGCAGGGCGCCGCTTTTATCGTGGTGCGTGGGGTGCGCTCAAGGCTCGCTCGGCAAACATGGACACGCTCGTGGCGGTGGGCACGACCATCGCCTTCGCATACTCCCTCTACGTGACCTTCTCTCCTACAACGGCTGGCAAGATGGCGCCTTTCGAGACCTCTGGTACGGTGTCTCCAAGATTGGAGACTGGTGGTGGTGTTTCGATGCTCTTGTGTAGCATGATCGCACCCTACTTTTCCTGCAGGTGCGACGGCCTAAAAAGGGAAAGCCGGCACACCTGCATTTCACAGATGTACCGGCTCGAGCACGACCGTTGGTCTCTATGTTACGCCGACGTACTCGCTCGCATTACCAGGATGTCGACGCGGCGCCCATTGGTGCCATAGATTGGTTATTCCCCAACCAACCGGGGTCTATACCCCACATTTCAAAATAGTCTTTCTAAGTTGAAATTAGGAATCTTTCTTTCCGCGTTGCCAAGCCGACTGTTCGCTGCACACGCTGGAAAGGCGCTCTTCGAACTGGATCTACTACAAGAAGCCCACATGCGAATAGAGCGATTCGCAGCCACCATAGGAGGGTTGTACGTCGCTTGCAAGTTGCACGTTAGCGTTCTCTGGCCCAAAACGTAAAACGACGCCGTAAAACACCACTTATTCGCAATATAAAAAATCGGAGGGTTTTACCCCTCCGACCTGCATTTTCTGGTGGGCGATGACGGGTTCGAACCGCCGACCTTGTGCTTGTAAGTGTTCTGATACGGCATACACCTAAAATCACTTGAGGAACAAGCGGTATAAAACCGCAGATAAACGGGTACATCTAAGGTACTTGAGGAACACGTGCTATGATGGGGGAACAGCGGAGAGTGGTTCCGTTTCGGTTCCGTATTGGTTCCGCAGAGGCAGGGGGGTAAGGTCATGGAACGCATCAACTATTCGGAGGGGAAGCCCACATGGTCATGGGTGGAGAGGAAGGACGGCTCCAAGCAGTTGAAGCTCACTCTTCGGTACTACGACGACGGCAAGCGAAGGAGCCGCGCAAAGCGGTTCAGCGTCGCCGACTCTACCAAGCTCGACACCGACCGAAAGAAGGACAACGCTCTACGCGCGTGGATTAAGGAGCTGGAAGCCGAGCAGGACAAGCTCATCAAGGAGGAGAGGGAGCGCGAGCAAGCCGAGGCCGAGGCGGCAAAGCTTGCGAGTCTGCCAAGCGCCACCAGCACCGTAGCGGAGTACATCAGCAGCTTCATAGACGACCTAGAGGCATCGGGCCACATCGAGCGGAGCACCGTATACAGCTATCGACGCTTTGCTCGTGCAATCGCTGTGGCGTTCCCCCGGGTGCGTCTAATCGACTTGACGACGACCATGGTTCAGAAGTGGGAGAACGGCCTTATCGCTGACGGTTACTCAACATCGACCGTCACGAAGTACCACCGTCTTTTGAGCATGACCTGCAAGCACGCGGTCATGGTTGACGACCTTGTAAAGAATCCCTGCCAAGCGGTCAAAGCGCCGAAGCAACAGGCGCCATCACCCAACGCGCTCGACGTTGAGGGCTTTGCACGTCTGGCGGTCACGCTGGACGCGATGCAGCCTTCACAAGTCGTCACCGCCGCATACATAGCGATGTTCACTGGAATGCGTAACGGGGAGGTGTGCGGCCTTCGCTGGCGCGAGTACGACGCGGCCAACCACACCATCACCGTGACCGAGGCGATTGGTTCCGCTGGTGGCAGCACCTTCTCGAAGTCACCTAAAACGAAGGTGAGCCGAAGGACCATACCAGTAGCGCCGAGGTTGGCTGACATGCTTGAGCGCAGACGCGCGGCCATGGTCGCCGAGCTTCAAACAAAGGGAGTGGAGCTGACGCCGCGCGAGTTCGGGGAGCTGTTTGTGATTGGTGACGTTGCCGGGCGCTACATGAATCCGACGACACTGACACGCGCGTGGAAGAGCCTAGCGGAGACGTTCGGACTGGTTGGCACGCAGGGCAGACGTGTGACGTTCCACGACCTTCGCCACAGCTTCGCGACCGTTGCCATAGCAGCCGGAGCCGACGTGAAAGCCGTGGCAGCAAACCTCGGTCACACAAACGCGGCCATGACGTTGAATATTTACGCGGACGCATCACCCCGCGCCAAACAGATAGCGATTAACCAGATGGGGGTCACGGTTGAAGCCCTGGGAGAGGTGGAGCCCTACGCGGAGAACGCAAACGCTCTGCCAGATCCAGACGACGCAAACGCCGTCACAACCGATTAATCAGCGTGACGGCGATTGCAACGCACGGAAAGCAGAGAAATCAGAGTTTCAGAGAACAGAAAGGAGAAACCACTAAGGACATTATACACCCACACCCACGATTAATTATTTGCAGAGAAGCTAGGAGGACAAGAGATGACGAACGACACAATTGCGAAGACCATTCAAGACGTAGAGCTGAACATGTTCCTCGATTTGGTCGCCCCGCTGCGGGCATTGGTGGCGCTCCTCGATTCATATGATGAGACCACAGCCACGTGTGACCCGTCCGACGCAATGCTCGTGGTTAAGACGTGTCTGCAGCAAACCACGAGGATGGCCGAGGGCATTCACGAGGCGATGGCCAACTTGGAAAACCTCTACGCACGCTCCAAGGAGCAGCAGCTGGCGTAGCTCACCACCAGTCACCACATTCCTTCACGGGAGGTCGCCTAGCGCGGCCTCCTTTTCTGTATCAAAGACACAATCATCAGGCAGGGTTAGACGTGACGCTCCTCGACTTTTCCGAACGGAACGTGAGACTATTTTGCGGGAGGGGTTGTTCTTGTCCCTTCCTTTGGGGAACATACAACCAAACAGCGTTTGGGCAGGTCAGACGCAGTTCTCGACACCTCGCGCGGGACTGGAAGGAGGTTACAAAGGACGTGGGGAGTCGTGCGGACAGACAAAAATCCTTATGTCACAGGAGGAACAATGAGTGAGATTTCGACAGACATCTATTTCGACGGTCAGCGACTTCGGCCGCTGGAAAGCACCGCGACCATCGCCAAGATTTCGGGCCGGACAGCAAGGGGTATCCGGAAGATGTGCGAGCGTGGAGACCTCAAGGCGACGAAGATGGGGAAGGTTTGGGCGGTCAACACCAAGGCTTTTCTGCTTCAGTTCGGCCTCATCGACGGCTAGAACCATGCGGGCTCGACACGAAAAAGCGCGACGGAACGGCCATTCCATCGCGCCAAGTGTGCCGACCTCGAATCCCACGAATCAATGCTTTTCACCAAGTCACATCAATCACAAGCACGGCCGGGCACAACTCAATTTTACCTTTGGAAACCCGCCGTGCAAGACATGCGTTCCCCCACGTACCGAAAACGGACGCGGGGGCGCACGGAGGGGAGAAATACGATGATACCTTATAGCACGAATGCCCTCAATCGGGGGAGGTGCGCGGCATGGGCTACGACCTAGAGGCGACCGTCGCCGCAATCGACCCCACGAAGCTCAGTTATGACGAGTGGCTGAACGTCGGTCAGGCGCTCCAAGCCGAGGGCTACCCCTGCGAAGTGTGGTCCGAGTGGTCGCAGGGAGACGAACGGTTCAAACCCGGCGAGTGTGAGATGAAGTGGCGAGGCTTCGACGCGGGCGGGGGCATCGCCGGGGGGACCATCGTGCACATCGCCCAACAGCACGGCATCGAGCCGGTGCCACTGCCAGACGGCACCGAGCGACCCAAGCGGAGGACGCCACGGAAGCAGACCAAGGCGGACCCGTACCACCTGCCCACGTTCTCGACGCTACCCGACGCAACCCCGCTGGAAACGCTCGACCTCGACCCCGCCGACATGCTCAGGGCGTACATGAAGGCGCTCTTCCTCGACGCCGACTACGTGAACGTCGTCCGCCCAGGCGAATGGGGCTTTGGATGCACCCCCACATCGAGCGGGTGCGCAGCCGACGCAAAGAAGATGCTGGAGCACTACGACCAGTTTGGGCGCGGCCTTTTCGTCCGGGTCAACCCAGTGACCACGATGAAGGAGCGCCGCGCGAAGACCGAGCAGCAGAAGAGGGACTTCGCGGAGGGCAAGCGCAAGAAGAAGCCGGACTCGAGTTTTACCGACGCCGACGTGACGGGCTACGACCATGCGCTCGTGGAGTCCGACGACATGCCACAGGCGGATCAGCTCGACATGATCCGCAGGCTCCACCTGCCATGCGCCGCGATAGTGGACTCTGCCAACAAGTCAATCCATGCCATCGTCCGCATCGACGCAGACAGCGTCGGCCAATACCGGGAGCGCGTCAGGGCGCTGTACGGCTACTGCGAACGGAACGGGCTCACGCTCGACAAGGGCTGCAAGAACCCGAGCCGACTGTCGCGTTTGCCGGGAGCCATGCGCGACGGCAAGCTGCAAAGGCTCCTCGCGGTTGACGTTGGGCCGGGCTCGTGGGAGGAGTTCGTGCGAGAGGTCCAGCGGCTGGCGAAGGGCAACAGCGCGACCGAGGCTCCACCGGGCGGCTACGACCCGGAGTATGGTCGCGGCGTCTCTTTGGGCGAGGCGCTCGACTGGGACGACGCAGACGGCTCACCCGAGCTGTT
>CACXDP010000080.1 GCA_902766445.1 uncultured Coriobacteriaceae bacterium | reverse complement strand
GACGGAGGCGCGCTCCTCGTCCCAGGCGCGCAGCTCCCTCCATATGTCCGTGGCAACGCTCGCGGGCACGCCCTTGACCTCGGCGATCTCCTCGGGGCTCGCGGCGCGAAGGCGCTTGAGCGAGCCGAAGTGGCGCATGATGGCGCGCTTGCGCTTGGGACCGACACCCGGAATCTCGTCGAGCACGCTCACGGTCATGGCCTTGTCACGCAACTCGCGGTGGAAGGTGATGGCGAAGCGGTGGCTCTCGTCACGCACCTGCTTGATGAGGTAGAGCGAGGCCGAGCCCGACGGTAGCACGATGGGCGTCTCGTCCCACGGCACAAAGACCTCCTCGTCGGACTTTGCGAGGCCACAGACGGGAATGTCCAAGCCCAACTCCTCGAGCTGTTCGATGGCAGCCGTGAGCTGCGGCTTTCCTCCGTCCACCACGAGCAGGTCGGGGCGTTTGCCGAAGCGCTCGTCTTCCATGCGCTCGGGCGAGTACCTGCGCCCCAACACTTCGCTCATCGAGAGGAAGTCGTTGGCTTCATCCAACTCGGCACGAATCTTGAAGTGCCGGTATTGACCCTTGTCGGGCCGCCCGTTCGTAAAGACGACCATAGACGCCACGGTGAAACGACCGTGGAGGGTCGAGATGTCGAAGCACTCGATGCGCAAGGGCGGACCGTCGAGGGCCAAGGCGCTCTCAAGCTGCATGAGCGCCTGGTTCGTACGGTCATCGGCGTAGCCCGTGCGCACCATGTAGCGGTTGAGCGCAAAGTGGGCATTCTGCGAGGCCATTTCGAGCAGGTGCCGCTTGTCGCCTCGGATGGGACGGCGCACGACGCACACGCGACCGCGCTTTGCCGCAAGCCACTCGCCAAGCAGGTCAGCATCGGCGAGCTCCACGCCCACGTCCACCTCGGCCGGAACGTCGGCCGTCTCGTCATAGTAGCGCTTGAGGAAGCCTTCAATTAGCTCCTCTTCGCTCACGTCATTGCCTTTGTTGAGTATGAACTCGGTGCTACGGATGGTAATGCCCTCACGCACGACGAAGACACAGGCCGCGGAGATCGTTTCCTCGCGATAGACCCCTATCGCGTCCATGCTCACGTTGGACGAGAACACCACCTGCTGGCGGTCCTCCAAGCCTGTCAGCACCTCGAGGCGCTGCTTGATGCGACCGGCCTTCTCGAATTCGAGGTCGGCAGCGGCCTCGCGCATCTGTGCGGTGAGCTCGTCCACCACACCACGGCGCTTTCCGCTGAGAAACTGCTCCACCTGTCGCACGTTCTTTGCGTAGTCGGCCGTGTCGATGGCCCCCACGCACACGCCTGGCCCCAGACCCACATGCGAAAAGAAGCACGGGCGTCCGCGTTGTGCGAGCGAGAGATTCGCCACGGCCAAGTCGTCGGGATGCTTGTCGAGGTAGCGCTTGGCCTTCTTCCACTCCGCACAGGTTGCCGTGCAGATGGGAACGACCTTGCGCAGGGTGTCGATGGTATCGCGTGCGGCATGAGCGTCGGTGTAGGGTCCGAAGTAGCGCGTGCCCTTGCGGTGGCGCTCACGGGTGTATTTGATCGCCGGATAGGCATCGGACTCCGTGATGGCGATGAAGGGGTAGCTCTTGTCATCCTTGTAGTCCACGTTGAAATACGGGTGGTACTGGGCGATGAGGTTGCGCTCGAGTACCAACGCCTCGTGCTCGTTCTCGACCACCACATAGTCGAAGCTACGGACGACTTGCATCATGAGGGGAATCTTTGCCCGCTCGTCTTGGAGGGTGACGTATTGGCGCATGCGGGCGCGCAGGTCCTTCGCCTTGCCCACGTATACGACCTCGCCCTTGGCATCCTTCCAGAGATAGCAGCCCGGTTCGCGAGGTACCTGGGCAACCTGCTCGGCCAATGAGGGCAGCCCCTCCTCCTCAGGCAGGGGGGCGCTCCCATACAGGTCTGGGATGTATCCAGAATCACGTGTGGCCATCGCGTTACACTACCTCGTACAAGCTTTGAGTTCGCGGTAGAAGCGGCTGCGGTGTCCCGTGTGGCAAGCGGGACCGGGCGAATCCACTTCCACGACGAGCGTGTCGGCATCGCAGTCGATGAGGACGCGCTTGACCTGCTGCATGTTGCCGCTGGTCGCGCCTTTGTTCCATAACTCCTGACGCGAGCGAGACCAGAACCACGTGGTGCCGGTCTGGAATGTAAGGCGAAGACTCTCCTCGCTCATCCATGCCACCATGAGCACCTCGCCCGTGTCGTACTGTTGCACCACCGCGGGTATGAGGCCCTGCGCGTCGAGCTTGAGCCGCACCTCGTCGAGCCGAATCTCCTCCATATGTCCCCCTAGAAGCCGAGTCGCACGGAATGCCCTGCGACGTCATACAATTTGGGCGAGCAGCACGAATCCTTAGTATAGCCCACAAGGGCAAAGAGAGGCACTAACGCACCTACCGCGCAAAACCAGGGCTTGCCCAAAGCTGAAACGGCTCGAGCCCGAAACGGCCCCACCGTCGTCATTGCCGATGGGGCCGTGAGTGTGGTAATGCTTAGGCGCGGTCAAACCAGTAGAAGGTGTACGCCTTGTTGGTCTTGCCCGAGTACCACGTTTTTTCGTAAGCATTCCTGAGCCCGTCAAACGTTTTCTTGGCGCTAATCGACTTATCCTTGAACATGATCATCGTCCATATTTCGAACTTTTCTTGGGCCACGCGAATGCCCCCAGTGTACCAGCTTCCCGTCCGGACATAGGCTGTTGACGTAGTGACGTGGTGGCGCAACCCTATGCCATCGAAATTAGTGTTCTCGTCTCCCACCTCAAGGCCGGCGAGCTGGAGGTCATCGTACAGGCTGCCGTGCAGACGCCTCATGAACTCATCGATCCTATCGTTGGCCGTCCTCTCATCAGACACTGCGCTGGCTTCAAATCCACCGTTGGCGAGTCTACAGCGCCTGATGGAGAAACCAAGCGACGGGCTGTACAGCTTGAAGTCCTTACCGTTCTGGTTCAGCTGACGAATCTCATCAGGCTCGATGCCTGCGGGACGCGCCTCGACCTGCTCAAGCGCCTCTGCCACGCTGTCGGCCTCGGACTGGTACTTGCCCTTGACTGCGGGGTCGGTGGCGTTGTAGTAGGTGGAGACTAACGCCCAAGCCTTCTGCATCGTGTACGTGAGCTCGCCGCGGAAGGCAGCCCTTGCGTAGTAGCCCTGCGATTCCCAGTTGAATTGCATGGAGACGAGCTTGTCGAACACGTCAATGGGATTGGCGCCGGCGTTGATGGCGCCTTTTTGGATGGAGACCCACTTGGTAACTTTCGACAGCTCCTTCCTGAGATCCTTCATGGTTTCGTCAAGGTCCACAAACATGGTGCTCTTTGTGCCAGTGGACTTCTGCTCCTTCTCCTGCTGCCGAATCATGATGGAGCGAAGCTCAGCGTTGTACTTGACGACCTCCTCGTTGGAGGCATTCTCACCGGGAGCCTTCATCGGGTTCTTCTTGCGGTTGGCAAGGATTCTGGCGCCTTCGTTGAACATGACGTCGGCCCTGGCGATGTAATCCTGCATCTGTTTGAGGCTAACGCTGGTTTGTGTATAGCGATCCTCGCGATCCTCCTTGGAGATATCGGTCACCTTAGAGTCTAGGGAGGTCACGATGGACCTGAGTCCCTTGACTTCCTCGAGTACGTCCTCAGCAGTAACCTCCTTCTCGTCGGGAGAGATGCCGCACAACTTGAGAAGACCGATGCCATTATCGACTAGCTTTGACCACTTGCCGGAATAGATGTTGCCCGCGATGTTGAAGAGCTCTCCGCTCAAATTGGCAAGCTTTGCCAAGGTGGGATCTACCTTCTTCAACCATTTCCCGGCATACTTGATTCCCGCACCTGCAGCCCCAAGCGTCTCGTCCGTGGTGTCTTTTTTCTTGTCCTTTGGTTCGTCCTTCTTGTTTTTGGCGGAATCTTCCTCCTTGCTGCTGTCATCGCTCAGATTGTCAATCTCGATCTCGTCCTCGCTCCTGCCCATGTCCTCCTCGGGATAGAGAGCCACGGTAGTCTCGACCTCCGGTGCAGGATTGCCGTACTCGTCCGTCATGGCACCGGCAGCGAGCTTGAGGGTGCCGGCGAATGCATAGTCATCCTCGGGCTTGCCGTTCGCGGGGAAGCTCACCTCGACCTTGAGCAGGTCACCGTCCTCACCCTCCCAGGACACGGACTCCACCTTGCCACCGGCAAAGCTGTCCTCAAGCGTGATGCCCTCGGGCGTGATGTCGCCGAAAGAACCAAGGTCGGCGCACAGGTAGATCGTCGCATTGACGGTGTCGCCGTCGAAGCTCACATAATCGACCACTCCCAACATGGTCGCGAGGGGCAGGGCCTCCTCACCCTCCAGGTCGAACGCCTCCTCGGGCAGCTCGACGGGCACGAACGCGGTTGCTCCAAGTGGGTTGTTCTCGAAGGCCGAGGCAGACAAGATGATCTGGCCGTCCGGGTAGGTGCTGGTCTCCTCGTAGTTCATCTCGGGTGTGCCGGATAGGCGCACGGTAATCGCGTCGCCCCCGCCATCCACGCCTTCGACGCTCATGTTTGCGAACGAGCCACCCAGGGTGATGTCGTCTGCAGAAACGTCGTCGGCGAACATCGCGTCCTCCACCCGTATCGTGACCTCACTGGACTCACTGTCGCTCGCGACGCCGGAGTCGACGGTGAGCATGGGCTGGGCGATGTCTACGATAACTGGCGCGTAGAGCCCCATGGCATCAATCGTTACGCAATAGGAGCTCGTCGCATTGGAGGCAG
The DNA here is from genome assembly GCA_902766445.1 of uncultured Coriobacteriaceae bacterium. GTDB lineage: Bacteria > Actinomycetota > Coriobacteriia > Coriobacteriales > Atopobiaceae > RUG440. Next base: position 15,118 of record CACXDP010000080.1, on the reverse strand, counting down.
CATCAGGGTCGGTGAACGAGAGCGTGATGGTGCCGTTGTCGTTGCTAAGGGAGTCGATCTGCGCCTCGCGCGCCTCGTACTCGGCCTCAGGGTCCGCCTCGTTTCCGGCGTCACCAACGGTTGCCATGTAGAAGACCTTCACGTCCTCGGCCTTCACGTCTCCGAATGTGAGGTCCTTCTTTTGTCCCGTCGCCTCGTCGGTCAGCTTCTCCTCGTCGGAGGCTGCGTCCGCCTCGATGGCTGCGTCCGTATCGTCCTGCTCGGTGCCCACCTCGAGTGCGGCCACCTTCTTCTCGGCTGCCTTCACCGCTTCCTCCGCCTCGGCCAGGGCTTCCTCGGCCCGCTCGCGAGCCTTGGTAGCCTCGGCGTATGAGTCGGATTCCTCCTGGATGTCAGCCTCTTCGGCGTCAACCTCCACGTCCTCGCCAGCGGTATCCTGCGAACCCTCGGCCTCCGTCCGGGCCCGTTCCTCCGCCTCCAAGGCCTCGTCAAGGGCCTTCTGTGCCTCGTCGCGTGCCGACTCTGCCCGCTCAAGTTCCGCCTTCGCTTCCTCGAGCGCCTCCGCATCGACAGCGTCGGCCTTCTTCTCATCGGTCGCGTCACCGGAGTCGGACTCGTCGGCCTTCTTACCGTCGGTCGCGTCACCGGAGCTGGCATCCTCTTCCTCGGCCGCGGCGCCGGAGTCGGACTCGTCCCCCTCGGCAGCGTCGCCGGAATCGGAATCGTCAGCCTTTATGAAGTCTCCCTCTTTGAGGGTCACCACGTACTCGCCATCACTGCTGTAAGGAACCGTCTTCGCCGGCATCCCCTCTTCCTCTTCGCCTTCCCTGACCATGTCCTCCTGCTCGGCAGCCTCATCGTTCGCGTTCTGCGCTGTGCTCGCGCAGCCCACGAGCGGTGACGCCGCCAGAATCGCGGAGAGCGCGACAGCTACCAGTCGTCTGCCTGTAGACACCATCTAGACACGTCCTTTCCACGTCATGCGTCTTGCTAGGTTTAGCACTATTACGGCATAGTCCCTAATTGTACGCGAGGAAAGCAGCCGCGTCTCGGCGACACACGAGTGATTCAAGACAAATGAACGAATGTCAGCCGGAGCTGAACGATGTACGGTTTTGGTTCCGAAGAAAGCCAGCCCGCGTGCGCACGTGTCGCCCGAAAGTGCACACGCGGGAGCATGTACACCGGTGAAAAGCTTGCATCGCCAAAAGCCCGTGTGTCAATATGGGGAGAAACAGAGTCTAGAAGTCAAGCCGCACGGGGATGCCTTGCGACGCCATGTATTCCTTGACCTGACGAATGCTGAACACGCCGAAGTGAAAGACGCTCGCCGCAAGCACCGCGTCGGCTTCGCCCTCGATAACACCCTCCGCAAAGTGCTCGAGCGTGCCAACGCCGCCCGAGGCAATGACGGGAATTGGCACAGCGCGCGCCACCTTGCGCGTGAGGGCGAGGTCGAAGCCCTCCTTGGTGCCGTCTCGGTCCATGCTCGTGAGCAGAATCTCACCCGCACCGCGCCGCGCGGCCTCCTCAGCCCACGCGACAGCGTCTATGCCCGTTGCGATGCGTCCGCCCGCAAGGTAGACCTCCCACGCGTCCGCCTTGCCACGGCGCTTAGCATCGATGGCACAAATCACCGCCTGGCTGCCGAAGGCCGCCGCTGCCTGGGTAAGTAGCTCGGGGTTCTTGACAGCAGCTGAGTTGACGGAGACCTTGTCAGCTCCTGCGGCCACCATCTGCCGCATACCCGCCACGTCGCGGAAGCCACCGCCTACCGTGTAGGGAATACGCAGCTCGGCGCTCGCGTGGGAGGCCAACTCGATGGTCGTGGCCCGGTCGTCCGAGGTTGCCGTGATGTCCAGAAACACGACCTCGTCCGCCCCTTCAGCATCGTAGGCGCGCGCCAGCTCCACCGGGTCGCCCGCATCCACGAGATCAACGAAGTTGACCCCCTTCACCACGCGTCCGTCCTTCACGTCCAAGCACGGTATCACTCGCTTCGTGAGCATGGCCTGCCCTCCCGTCAGCGCACGGCCCGGATTGGCCGCCCGGCTACTGATTCTAACATGGGTTTGACCACTTTCCCACAGCGGGATCGTGGTCACTTTCCCACAGCGGGATCGTGGTCAAGCGAGCGCGTCATCGTTGATGCGGAACATGCCGAAGCCTTGGCTGTTCTTCGCTCCGATGCCACAGCAGTACAGAGTAGCAAGGAGCTGAGGGTCGCATGCAAGGATGAGGTCGCCCACCCAACCGGTCACGTAGGTCCCCTTGAACCTCGTCACGCGCTTGCGCAGCGTGTCAGACAGCGGGATGACCTGCAGCTCTTGGCTACAGGACACACCAAGCGTCGCGGCCTTATTCGCCGCGTTCGTCCGCACGCAATCGAGCCATCCCTCATCCGTCGGGGCAAGAGGCAAGCTGTGCCCGTCTTCTAGCCCGCGCTCTGCCACCACGGCTGAGCGCATGCTCACCCTAGCCTGCCTAGGAAAGAGCAACCGGTCGCAGCACTCAAGGTTGAGCACCTGCAACTCGTAGGCCCCCAAACGCACGACGCCGCGGGCCGCCAGTTGCGCCGCCAGTTCGTCAAGCAAATCCTCCACAGGGGTTCGCACCTCAAGGCTCACGAGGCGCTCGAAACGAATGGTGCGCTTCTTGCCGTCGATGCTCGCCTTGCCGCCAAGCGGCCCAAACGTAAAGAGCCGCATCCCCTGCTCGCCGAAACCTGCGTCGTGCAGTTGCGGCAAGCTTTCACGCCAACAGCTGTACAAAAGACCCTGGACCAGCTCGTTGTACGCAAGCGGCAGGATGCAAGGCCTCGGCGTTCGTAAGGTAATGCGCAACGCTCTCATAGTCACTCCGATTGTCGAATCATCCCTTACAAGAATGTCCGTCATGGCAGACAAACGTTACCATAGTGTCCCGAAAGCCCTGCGTTGTCCATCCCTTAATCTCGGCCAGATTACCGGATGTAATGGTGGAGGTGATAGCATGACGCACACGATACCAAACGAGGCATTCACTCATGCGGGAGTATTCCATGCGGATGATGTGTTTGGCGCAGCATTGCTCAGCCTGCTCAATCCAAGTATCAAGCTCATGCGCGGTAACGCAGTGCCCAAAGGGTTCGACGGCATCGCGTTTGACATCGGCAACGGGAGGTACGACCATCATGGATCCCAGAGGAAGACTCGCCCCAACGGCGTGCCCTACGCGGCATTTGGGCTATTGTGGCAGGATTTCGGCGCGCTGTTACTTGATGAGAGAGACGCTGCTGCGCTCGACCAAGAGCTCGTTCAGCCCATCGATCTGGCAGACAACGGCGGCACGTCGTGTCAGCTGACTCAGCTCATATCAGACTTCAACCCGTGTCCGCCGGTGGCGCCCGAGGACTTCGACGTCGCTTTTTGTGAGGCGACCGCATGGGCAAAAGGCGTGCTCGAACGGCGCATCGATACGATGCGCCATGCACGCGCCGCCCAAGACGAGGTGCGCGAGCGCATGGCAACGTGCGACGGACGCGTACTCGTTCTCACCAGATACATCCCCTGGAAGCCGTCAGTCGTCGGCAGCGGGTACCTGTACGTCGTCTCCCCATCGCTACGAGGTGGCTACAACGTTCAGTCCGTACCCAAGTCCGTTGGCTCGCGGGAAGCAGTTTTGCCATTCCCCAGGGACTGGTGGGGACAACCGGCCGACGTGCTCCAAACCATGACGGGAATAACGGGCTTCTCCTTTTGCCATGCGTCGGGCTTTCTCTGCGCGGCCGAAAACCTAGATGCCGCCATGCACATAGCAAATCTTGCAATCTCCGAGGGAAAGGAAATCGCCTATGACAAGTAGCACGCCAGTGTTGGCCGTCTACGACTTCAGGAGCAAGCAGGAGTTCATCTACCGCACGAATCGAATGCGCGAGATTACCGGTGCCTCCGAGCTCATCGCGGGGATGTACAAGAAGCTGCTCAGCCCCAGCACCACAGGATTGAAGATTCGCAATGACTGGGACGAGCTGAATCCATTGCCGCTATTTCATGATGACAGCACACCCGCACTTGCCGATGACGAAGCGGGTGCCGTGGTCTATGAGGGCGGCGGGAATCTGCTTGTGCTGTATCGCAATCGTGACACCTACGTGGTCGTTAACAAGGTCTTTTCCAGAACCGTGGCGGACGAGGCATACTCGCTCTCCATGATTGCGGGTTGCGCCGAGTGGGAGACCTCGAAGGACAAGACGCTCTCGGACTTCGAGTGGAATCGTAGGCGCGCATACGCTGCCCTCGACCGGTACAAGCGCACCGGCAACACGGCGACCCCATGCAACGTACTCCCCTACACACTGGTCAATCGCGCGACGTACCAGCCCGTAATCGATAGGCAGCGTATCGAGGATGAGCAGATCGAGCTTACTCAGGAATCAAAGAAGAAGCGCGATGCCTTCAAAGCCAAGGCAGAGGATGAGAAGCGTCAAGGACACGACTGGATATCTGAGGGTAAGTTCATCGATGACCTCGGCACAAAGAAGGGCTATGACAGCCTCATCGCCGTGCTCTACTTCGACGGCAACTCCATTGGCGAGCGCGTCAAACATGCCGTGCAAGAAGGAGCATCACAGCACAAGCGCGACGAGCAGGTCATGCGCGAGTTTTCCAAAAAGTTGCATACCGCACTTGTCAAGGACACCGAAGAGGCCATGAAGCAGGCAATCGATGCTCTGGAAGACGAGAACCAGCGAGGATATCGCATCATCATCGACCACGGCGACGAGATCACGCTCATCTGCAACGCACACGCTGCCCCGCTTGCCATGAACGCCTACTTCGAAGCCATCAAGGAATCCGGGTACCATGCGTGCGGTGGGATGGCGATCTGCCATCCGCACGACCCCTTCGCCGAGGTGTATCGCATCGCCGAGGAATGCTGCGAGTCTGGGAAGGATCACAACCGCAAGGCGCAACTCGAGGGACGCCCCGATGCCAGTTATGTGGACTTCCACTTCTGTCGTGCAGGCATCACCGGCACGCTCGAACAGATTCGCGACTGGCAGGAAGACGGCCTCACCGCACGCCCGTACATCGTCGGTGGCAGCTACGAGGCATTCCTGGAAACCGGCCAAGCACTGCGCAAGGCCCAAGCCGAAGGCGAGCTCACCCGCACCGACCTCAAACAGCTCAACCGAGCGATTCTTCGAGGTGAGTCATGGTATCTCATGGAACTCGAACGCCTCAAGTCGAAGGCCGCAAGCGGACTGCGCACGGCGGAAAACATCGCACATAACTATGCTCTCGACCTCAGGAATCTGCTCTTTGACGTCACGAGCTTCTGGGACGTGTTTGACCTGTGCTTTGACCAAAAGTCGACATCGAGCAATGACGGAGGGATGTAATGGCACGCAGAAAGAAACGCAAGGCAACCAGGTTCACATCAACCTCCGCTCCAACTCCCGCCATCTCCCTGGCATCCCTTCCCACCATGGAGAGCAAGTACGCGTTGACCATTACGCTCAAGTCTGACCTGTGCTCATGCAGCGGCGACGGATTCTCGAGCGGCATCGACTCCGACATCTGCTACGACGCGGAGGGTATTCCCACCATCCCCGGTCGTCGCATCAAAGGTTGCCTGCGCGAGGCGGCCTTGGAGACTCACGACGCGGACAGCTTGTTCGAGCTCGCGTTTGGCAAGACCGGCTCGGGCGACGCAGGACTCATCACCGTCTCGAACGCGGGTCTGGTACACGCGGAGACGTTTGGCGACCAGCAGACAACGCTCGACCGTTACACCTACACTCGCGCTCAGACGAAGGTTGACCCAAAGACCGGCACAGCACAAGAGAACACATTGCGCTTCGTCCGCGTGGTACGTCATTATCGCGACGACGGCTCCGAGGCACGCTTCGAGGCACCGATCGTCGTGGACACGACGGGCTTGGATGACGACACACGGCGACAGATTGAGGACTTGGTCAGCGATGCAGCGCTTGCGCTCCGCAACATGGGGCTTGGCAGGAATCGCGGCTTTGGCGCCGTCCGCTGCCAACTCGGTCCTTCAAAGAATCCGTCAACGACTAGTTTGGGATACCTCAAGGCATGCAAATCCGACAACGACAGCATCGTCCTGTCGTATCGGGTACATCTGGACGCGCCACTCATGCTCCCTCAAAAGAGCGGCACACGAAGCGCTGCCCATATCCCAGGCGCGTCCGTCTTTGGCTTCTTGGCACGAAAGCTCAAGTCATACGATGCCTTTGACGAGTTGTTCTTTGGCGAAAACCTCTACTGCTCGCCGCTCTACCCCGTTGACGCCGAGGGCAACAGATGCTTGCCAGCAGCTCCCTTCGTAGTGAAGGTGAAGGGCGGCGCCTATGACGGCCGATTCATAAACGCTCGGGACTACGAGAGAAGGGCCAATAACAGTCCGGATGATTGGGGAACGCCCAAGCCATTGAGAGACGGCTTCCTCAGCCCCATCACTTGGAATCCCGTCAAGGTCGACACCCAGACGCTGTATCACCACAGCACCGTCGGCGACGGCACGCTCTACACGCAGACCTGTATCAGCGCTGGGCAAGACTTCGCAGGATACGTCGAGTGCGCGGAATCATATGCGGGTGTTGTTGCCGCAGCTCTCACGAGCGGCACCCTCTCCTTTGGGCGCAGCAAGTCCGCCCAATACGCAACTTGCTCTCTCGTCAAGAACCAACGAGACCACATCCGCCCCGGCGAGACGATGCCCATCTCAAAGAATCACATGTACGCTCTCCTGCTCGAGTCCGACACCCTTGTCTTGGGCGAGGATGCCACCTACGCAACCGATCATGCCACGCTCGAGAATGCGTTGAGGCAAGCACTCGCCAACGTATGCGGCGACTCCCAACCGCTCGCCAAAAGCGATGCCGACAGCGGCAAAGACCACCCTATAAGCAACATTCAGACCACGCTGATCACGGGATACAACGCCAAGTGGAACCAGAAGCGCCCCCACATACGCGCCTATTCCGCAGGCAGCTGCATCGTCTTTGAAGCGCAGGCTGCGTGTGCAAAGGTACCAGTCACATTCCGCATAGGAGAGCGACAGGCCGAGGGATTCGGACAGATCCGACTCATCGACCTCACAAAGGTGCAACCAGAAAACCAAGCACGGACATCCTCCGAGGCCACTTCGGAACCCACAAATCCAACCGAGTCCTTGCGACGTAAGACAATTACCTTTGCCGAGAGCCACCGGAGCGAGCTCTGCGCTTCTCCGTTTGTCTCGTCATTCGTCGGCAGAATCGCGCTCATGGTACGTGAGTCTTCGAGCGAGCAAGAGTTCAAGAATCGTCTTGCCTCGATCAAGGATGACAAGAAACGCGAGGCCGTACAGAGGCTGTTCGACGGGTTAAAGAAGCATCTGCCGCCAAAGGAAAGCAGGCAGTCTCAGTCTCTCTCTTGGACGGAGTTGCGCGAGTGCCTCGACATGCTCTTCCGCCTTGCGAAGTATTACCTCAAGCAGAAATCCGGAGAGGAGGCCACGAATGCCAAATAAGACCTACTATCGTATAGAGTTCGAGCTGCTTTCGGCGTTGTCAATCGGCGCGACCGATAGTGATGTTACCGACCACGATATGGTGCTTGACAGCAGAGGGCTACCCCTCATCCCAGGCACGTCACTCGCCGGCGCATACCGGAATCTCTTCTTTGACAGCGAGGCAACCGACGAAAAGGCGGCAGAGCGTGATTGCAGACGCATCTTTGGAGATTTAGACGTAGGTAACAGCCCGCTTCGCGTATATGATGCGACGTACGAGAGTGGCAATGGCACCATCTCCATCCGAGACAGCGTGAGCCTCGAAAACAAGGTTGCGAAGCCCGGCCTCAAGTTTGACCGCCAGATCGTCGAGCGAGGCACGCGATTCGTCACATACCTGGAGATTCTTCGTGAGGCGCAGTCCGAACATGACGAAATCGGCTGCACACGACAGGATGTGGAACGCATCGTCGCTGCCATGGAGGATGGGACCATTACCCTTGGCGCGAAGACGACGCGAGGGTTGGGACGAGTATCCGTAATCGATTGTCGCACGCGTAGTTTCTCTTTGCCTGATGACAAGGACGCATGGCTGCACTTTGACATGTTTGGCAATCCGGATGAGCAGTGGCACGAGAGCTTGGCAGGGGTCAACACGCTCGTTGCCACGGATGCCCAAAGCCACAAGACAAGCAGCCTCCCGTCACGCCCAAATGACAAGCTCGTCATCACGCTCGCCCTCACGCTCAGGGGCGGCATCTCCGTGCGCGAATACACGACCGAAGTCGATGAGGCAGACTTCTCGCAGCTCATCGTACACACGAGTGACAATGTCGATGATCCCACGCCCATCATTCCTGGCACAAGCTGGGCTGGGGCCATCCGCACGCGATACGAGCAGCTCGCAAAGTCGCTCCAGACGCCCGCAAACATCACAAAGGAACTCTTTGGCTACGTAGGGAAGGACAGCGAAAACAAAACGCTGACTCAACGCTCGCGCATCACCTTCAGCGAGAGCATCGTCGAGGGAGGCGAGTGGATCAGCTACACGCGCAATGCCATCGATCGCATCACGGGCGGAACGATACCCAGAGCGCTCTTTACCGAACGCAGCTACTACGGTGGCACGACCGAACTCGTCATCACCATCGACAGGCCGGGCGAGCTCTGCAATCGCCTCGGGAAGGGCATCTACGCGCCGCTACTAGCGACCTTGGCTGACCTGCACAACGGCTTCCTAGCCGTGGGTGGACTCACTGCGGTGGGAAGAGGATTGTTCCACATCGACGGGACGCGATCGTCTCTGATGCTGCCAGGCGTGTCGAATGAAGAATCACAGGCGCTGAGCAAGCGGTTCTTTGACGGGCTTTTGGCGGAGGAAACCGACGGACTCGTACAGCCCGACCTGCAAATGCTATCGACGATCATTACGGGAGGTGAGGTCGCATGACCCAAGCCGAATTGCTGCAAGAGCTCGTCACGATGGGAGCGGAGAATCCCGACCGGGCCGTCCTTGCCACGTTCACCGATGAGGTGAGGTGGCAGAGTATCGATGACTTCGTGGCATATCTGACGGAGGAGCGACTGAGCCATCTCCTCGAACTGCGCGCCTACGACGCTTCGAGCGAGCTGCATGCGCTGCGCGGTCGCATGGGTGCCGACTTCGCCGTGCGTATGATTTGGGACGAACCTTCGGACGGAACGCCGCCCGTCGATGACGAACAGGGCTTCTGTCGCGACGAATGGCAGTTCCTGGACGTTGACGAGAGCAGCAACCACACGCACGGCACTCACTACAAAGCAACCGCAAGCGGAGAGTACGACCTCCCCGTTGCCGATGCCCGCCGCATCCACGTGAGGAACTACTATCGCTACGACGACGAGGGCATCGCCGCCTTCGCAGACTTCCGCATCGTCGGGCTATGCAAGGAGGGGAAAGCTCATGGCCAATACTGACAGGTTCGTCAACCCCTATACGTTCATACCGCTCGCACGCAGAACTACTGTCGTAGGACTCAACGCCCAGGAGGAGTCTCCCACCGACATCACGGGTGTCATCCACTGCACGCTCGAGACGATGCGACCCATCGCGATTCCAGGCACGCAGCCAAAGGACGACAGCATGCCCATCCCGTTCTTCAAGATAGGCGGCAGACCAGCCATCCCCGGCAGCTCGATACGCGGTTGCATCCGAAGCGTCTTTGAGACGGTGACCGCCTCCTGCGTACGCACGAACGACGAACTGCTGCATTCGACGTCCGGCCTCAAGGAGCCAGGACTCCTCGTCAAGCATGACGACGGCTCCTACGAGCTGTTTGATGCCAGGCGATATCGCGTCAAGAAGGGCTTTCTTGCTCGGAACCACAAAACAGGTGAGCGGTTGTCGTTTGAAGGGAAGGAGGGCAAATCGTCTACTTCGGGCACCGTCACTGACATCGGCTCTAGGTGTCGTCGTACGGGATGGTTCCTACATGTCAACACAATCGACACGGGAAGGCCAAACCACCCCAGCGTGTTTGAGCAAGGGAGATCGCTAGGGACCGTTGACAAGCGCTATGTCGAGAAGGCACTCTGCGAAAACATCGCCAAATACAACAAAGAGGACGAGGAGACAACGAGGCTCGCACGCACGACAGAAGAAGGCGACGCACCAAAGAACGTCTTTGCAAAAGAGTACCAAGCCGCATTCGAGCGCATGAGGCGAGGGGAAGGCATGCTGCCCGTATGGTACGGCGTCCAGCTAGGGAACGGCATCAAGTCATATCAGTTCTCGTGGGCCCAGGTGTCGCGCAGCGTCTACCCCGTCTCACCACAAGATTTCGTCACGGATAAGGGGTTGTCGCCATGCGCGAACGGGGCGAATGCCTGCCCCGCATGCACGCTCTTTGGCTTCATCCCTGCCAACAGCACGGAAGGCTCAGCCCGTGCGAGTCGCGTACGCTTCTCCGACGCGACGTTAGCTCAAGGAAGTCCCTGCGAATTCATAAAGGACAACGACGGACTGGACCCCTATCTCCCACCCCTCATGGAACCTCGCCAATCCGCATTCGAGATGTACCTGCGCAATCTGAAGCATCCTCATGCGTTCACGCCAGAATCCGAGGGAACCGAACTCGCAGGGCGCAAGGCATACTGGCACCATCGAGACCGCGCGCAATGGGGGGAAGCCAAGGAAACGATTTCGGGCGTGCAGCTCACGAGCCGCATAGAGGTGCTCGACGAAGGCGCCAGGTTCCAGTTCGACGTCTACGTTGACGGCATAACAAAAGAGCAGCTAAACACGCTGCTTTGGGCCCTCACGTTCGGACAGTACTGGACTGATAACAGCGCGTGCTGGCACATGATAGGACACGGAAAGCCCGTCGGACTGGGATCTGTGCGCATCACTGTCGAAGACGTACATGCTCGCACGATCGACAAAGGGGGCTACCACATACTCGATGACGCGACGTGGAAGATGGATCTCTCTCGAGTCGAGAAGCTATTGGACGCGCCCTCCGTTCGCGCCATCAAGCGCGTGGCGAACCACACGGCAATCCCTGCCGCAAGCGACATCTCGTATCCGGCGAAAACGCCAGGAGGCGACATCTTCGAGTGGTTCGCGGACAACAGAGAAGCGTTCAAAGGCAAAGCCGGTCTTCCCGTGTACGGAACAAGCCTTCCCAGCATTGATGCACCCAGACAAGAGATGGTACGAAAACCATCAAAACTCATACCTAAAAGTGTTGACATGCCTCTTCCTCGAATCATTCACGACGATTCATGCCAAGGGCAGAGCGAACAGGCTAAAGGACCGCAACGCTTCCGAGGAAAAGTCAAATTGTTGGGCGCGAGCCGTAGGACAGGGATGTCGTATGGAAAGGTCATTCGAAATGGAGAAGATGACATCTTCTGCCTTAGCAGCTTCTCACCTGAGGTTGACCCGAACGAATGGAACCGTCGATTCAAGACAGGTAAGATAATCACCTTTGAAATCGGAGAAAACCCCGAGAATGGCCAACCCGCTGCGTATCACATCGAGTTCCTGTAGGAGGCACCATGCCGGAGCAAACCAAGAAGCACATTGTGGTCCTTGCCCTATCGGACCTCAAGCCATACCCTACCAACCCGGATGTCCCACGCTCTTATCCTTACGAGGTCTCCGGCTTCGAGGAGATGGGGCTCCCCAACCACTATGACGCGTGGCACACCAACGAGGCCCCCATCAAACTGCTCATCGACCTCGCGGTGCAGCGCGAGCAGCCGATAGATCGTATCGTATACCTCTTGTCCGATAAGTGCGAGCACGAAAAGGAAGCTCTTGGTGAGGACTCGCTCACCGCAGAGGAGTACTTCAAGAGAAAGGTATGCGAGCACCTCACGAGATGCCATGCCACAGATTGGTTATCACACAATGAGGATTTCTTCTATCCCGTATCATACAAGCCCAGTGACCCCGGTAGCAGCTTGGTTGACATCATTGCTGCTCTCGGAACTAACGCAACGGTCGACGTAGACGTATCCGGCGCTCAACGTGACGCGCTGTTTCTTCTTTCCCACACTATCGAGTTCATGCAAACGGCAACGACGGGGGCCGAATCGATCGAGTTGGGCACCACCGTTTTCGCAAGCTTGATTCGTGGTACATCTCCAAACATGCTCACCAGACAAGATGATACCTACGCGCTGTTCTCCCTCGTCAACGGCGTCGACTCGTTCATACGATACGGGCGCGCAGACATGCTCGTTGCAGCATTCGGCAACTCTACAGATACGGCAGCGGGCAGGCTATGCCATGCGATGCAGTGCTTTTCAGACAATCTGCAACTCTGCCGCATGACCGCAATACCCGAACTTCTTGATGACATTCGCCAAAAGCTTGATGCCTATGAGAGTTGGTTAAGTCAACAAGACACTCCAAGCAGCAGTGAGCTTTTGTTTGGTACCCTCATTCCCGCCATCCGAGCGGATTTCGTGCATACGACAAATGGCAATCGAGCGCTGTACCTGATTGAGATCATCCGCTGGTGCGTAGAACGCCAAATGCTCCAGCAAGCGCTAGCTTTGTACCGTGAGAGCGCTTGTCAAATCATGCTACTCTCTAGGTACCTAACAGTCGACAACACGCCATCAGGCGAAGAACTCATCGAATGCGTAGGGTCCTATGCCATAAGCTACCTCAACAACCTTAAGAATCTCGTGGGACCACTCATAATGAAAAATCAAAAGAGGGTACGCGTAAGAGCCTATCGGGCCATTGCTTTTCAAGACGACAAAGGCAAGAACAGCAGAGTCAAGCCTATCGAAGGAACGACCAATCAGCTAACTGCCAACCTACTGTGGTTCTTCTACCTCGTCTCGATTCGCAACGAGATCGTGCACGCAAGGAAGACAGATGCCAAGCGAAGACTCAACATGTTGGAGCAATCAATCGCCACCTTCGATGACGCCGAAGCCGTCTGCATGGACTACGACTTGGTACGCGAAAACGAACCAGATGCCAAGAACAAGGCACTCGCCCATGACATACTCAAGGCGCTTGAAGGTCTCGAAGGTAAGTTATCCCTACGGGTGTGCGATGAGTTGGCAGCCATACCAACGAGCAAGCCGGCTGAGATTCCTGCCATCGTTGAATCACGAACACACCATGCCAAAGATTTCTTAGCGGAAAGAAAGCCGCAAGATTCACGAAGTGATACGCTCATCACCGGCGAACGTCAGCATTATATTCTTTGCGTACTTTCCAACCCGCATGAGAACGCGTCCGAGTATTCGTACGAACTCTTTGGTCCTATGGAGAACATCGTGGTCAAAGGCACACAGACCAATGATGCCCCCGTCAGATGCCTCATCACATTGGCCGAACGAGCGAACGACCCCATCACGCACATCATATACCTCGCCTCTGACGAGTGTCGGAAGAGTTTCACCGCAAACGGTCGATCCTTGATGCTAGAAACTCATTTCAGAGAGATGGTGAAAGAGCACTTTGATTCGCTTGGGTTGACTGGCAAGCTGAATCCAACCGCTCAGGACGAGTTTTTCATACCTTTGGATTACGCGCACACCCCCACGGAAAGACTCGGGGAACTCATAGACTCAATTAATAAAGAAGACGCATTGTTTGACGTAGACCTTACGGGAGGGCCACGCGATGCAGCATTGCTCATATCGATGTGTACGCGGTTCATGGAGACGAAGTATTTGACACCGTTTGGATGCTCTAGCCATCAATACCGAGTTGGCATGGGAACGTCCCTATACTCAAATTTCCAAGAAAAGACGCTGTACCGACAGGACAGCACATTCGAACTCATGGATCTCTTAAGCGGTGTCAGTTCGTTTACGGAGTACGGGAATGCCGAAGTACTGGTCGGATACTTCATGGCTGATACCACTGCAACACCCATCAGCCCCGAGATGCTTCGCCTCTGCAACGCGATGAGCCACTTCTCAAACGACCTCGCCGTGTGCCGCATGACAGACATCGACAAGCAGGTTCAAGAGATTCATGAGTCGCTTGATGCCTTCGAAGAAAACGCTAGTTCTAAGTCAAGCCGATATACAATGATTCAAAAGCAAATCAAAGAGAATTCCTCGTCCTCGGAACACTTAACAAAGAAACTCGAAGAGAACCGCATGAGACGAGGCGAGCTGCTCTTCCTGTCGCTCGTCCCAAGGTTCAGGAGCGAGTTTGTTGCCAACCCAACCGGGTTAAGCGATATGGAACGATTGCTCAATCTCATACAATGGTGCACCAATCGCAGGATGCTCCAACAGGCATTGAGCATATTCAAAGAGAAGGTTCCAGAATACCTTGAGGATGCTGGCTACGTAATGTGGACATCGGAGGAAACGAAGAAGACCGCATGTATCACAAACCTTGCCCAAGGAAAAACGAGGGACAAGAACGGCAACTACAACCCAGAGTCCGCCACCGTAAACGAGCAAAAGAGAGACGAGTACGTTGAACTGCTTGCTGCAGCAACCGAGGATCGCTTTGATAGGAAGTGGCTAGCGGCAATCGCATGTGCGCTATACCCACAAGAGACAGTCAACCCAAACAAGATGACGATTCCGGCTCAACACGCTCCGACGATTCGTTCCATACTAATATGGTATTACTATCTGAATGATATTCGCAATAGGGTAATGCACGCCGATAGTCCACGAGACTCGGCAGATGGTGGATGCACTCGGCAATCTTATCGTGAGGTGATCCAATTCTTGGGACGAGCGGGTGTCATAGAGGGAGATTTGCGCGTGCTCGAGTATTCGTTTGGCGACACCTCGAATATCTGCAATGACTTGGCAAGGGATATCAGCCTAGCCTTGAAAGCGCTTGAGGGCAGCATCGTAATCGAGCCAAAACAACAAGGGGCAGCTTTTCGGCTGAAGATCCAGTCGTAAGGATTCGCACCATAGTGAAGCCGCCGGGAATTTCCCGGCGGCTTGCGCGTGCTACGAGAGGAAGATGCGGTTAAACAGGATGTAGGCGATGACGAGCAGGACGAGAACAAAAGCGCCGGAACCCTTCATGTGAGACCTCCTTGCCCCAACTACTGAAACACGACCTTGAGCGTTGCCCCCTCCGGAATCGCGGGCTCAAACAACGATTGGAACGTAACCTTCGCGT
>CACXDP010000079.1 GCA_902766445.1 uncultured Coriobacteriaceae bacterium | reverse complement strand
CTGCTCACCGAGCTTATCACGTAGAGCTTGCCACCATCTTCGCCGAGGTAGAGCATCTCGTGACCGTTGAAGAAGAGCACGCTGCCGAGCGGGAGCGAGCGTATCGTGTCCGCACGTTCCGCATCTGGCATCCCCGCGAACCAGTACTTCCGCACCGGCTGGGCCTCCTGCCAGGTCGTATTGCGTGCGAGCTCCAGGCCGAAGCACTTGTACACGTCGCGCACGTAGCCCGAGCAGTCGTCCGAGCTCAACATGCCGCCCCAGCCATATTCGTCGCCCAGCTGGTTGAGTGCCACCTTGGCGATGTTTGCATAGGTGAGTGGCAAGAACCCCTCGCTCACCTTGCAGTGTTCGGAGATGAGGGCGAGCATCTTGGCATAGCTTCCGTTGTCGCTGCGGATGGGCAGCCACACGACGTGACAGTTGTAGCCCGAACGGTTGATGTCGGCCAGCAGCTCACCGTTGCCATATTCGTCAGAAGTGGCGAGCTTGAGGCATGTGCCCATGGGCAGCAGCTTCTGGGAGGCGGCAGGTGCGTAGTACGACTCCTCGGTAAAGATCTTGTCATCGAGCACCACGAGAGTCTCTTGCGGTGCAAACTGCCACGCGTCGAGCCACTCGGCCTTGTTCGCACAGACGGCGATGTCTGCTGCAGGTACCCATCCCGAGGTGCAGGAGACATAGACGTGGTAGTACGCACCGTCATTCGACTCACCCTTAATGACAAGCGGCTCACCGGGTCGTACCATCGTCTGGAACTGCCAGTCAAAGTCGGGGTCGTTCTCGGCATCAAGAATGCGTGCGTTGGAGGGGAAGCAGAGCACGTTGGTCCGTGTAGTGCAGATGCCGAAGCGGATGGGCATATCGGTGGCTGCGTCCTGGTCATAAGCGTTCTCGATCATGGCCCCGTACAGCTTGTCGTACGCCTCTTCCCACGACGCCATGTAGACGCCCTTGCCCTGGGCGTCGTCCCAGTAGTAGCGCCCCCAACACGAGGGCGAGTAGAAGTAGCGAGCGTCGCTGTCGGCCGCGTCCTTGAGCGCCTGAGCATAGGCCACCCCGTCGAAGCTGCCCTCTTGCCATCCAGCGAGGTCGTTCATGCAGGTGGCGGGGTCGTGCAAGATGGTGTCATTCATGACGGCAATCTCGTCTGGCGTCGCGAGGACCGCGTCGGGATTACCCATCTTGCCGCTCCAATAGCCGGACTGACTCATCTCGGCGGTGACGTCGGGCATGTGGGGGACATCGGCTCTCGCCGGTATCAGTGAGGCGATGTTGACGGCCAGGGCGACGAGGAGGCAGACGAGCGCGGCAGCCAGCTTCTTGTTCATGGATAACCTTCCTTGTGTGACGAGCACATGTGCACACCATGATACCAAGGAACGGACAAGGGGGACGGGGGAGTTTGTCCGCGACGGGACAAGGGGGGGCGTTTGTCCGGGAAGAGCTGGGGCACTTCTTCGTCGAGAAGAAGTGCCCCACGGTCAAGCTACTTTACGGTGACCTTGCAGGTGACGGTCTTGCTGCCGGACTTGTAGTTGGTGCCGCCGGTAGCGGTGAGCTTGATCTTGATGGTGTAGGTCCCCTTCTTCGTCCCCTTCTTGACCGTGACTTTGCCGGTGTCCTTGTTGACGGTGAGGCGGGAAGAGGAGCCGCTCTCGACCTTCGCGTAAGTCTTCGTGCCGACGGCTCCGGTGACTTTCATCGGACGCGCCACGGTGACGGCCTTGGACTTGAGGGTGGAGAAGCTGGCTGTGCGCGCCACGGCGGTGGCAGTGATGGGGTTGGTGGCCTTTTTGACGACAATCTTGTAGGTGACGGTCTTCGAGGCGGACTTGTAGCTCGAGTTACCCGCCGCGCTCACCTTCACCTTGACGGTGTAGGTGCCGGCCTTGGTGGCTTTCGGGAGGGTCACCTTGCCGCTGGTCCTGTTCACGGTGAACTTTTGCGCGGTGGCGCCGGTGCTGGCGTTGGTGTAGGTGACGGTGCCCTGGGCCTTGGAGACGGTGACGTTGCAGGCCGTGGTGGTCGTGGCCTTCGGCTTGTACGTCGCGGAGACACTCGCCTTTGTGGCCTTCGCGGTCATGGGGTTTGTGGCCTTGGTGGTTGGCTTCGCGGGGGCAGGGTCAAGCGTGGTCCAGCGTATGGTGTAGGGGCCGCCGTGTACGTAGGTGCTGCGGTTATAGCCAGCAGAGACTCTGATGTAATATGTGCCTCCTGACTTAAGTGCGGTTTTGCCCGCCTCCCTTACTGGTTGTGGGGCCGAGACCTGAGTCGCGCCGTTCTTGAAGGCTGGAGCGTACTGATCATTGCTGTCGAGGAGGGATGCATAGAGCGCTCCCGGGCAATCAGGATCAGTGTTCTCGCAGGTGATCTCGACGTCCTTGTTGTCCGGCACGGTGATCTTGTAGTAGTGTTCGGACGCGCCGTTCTCAACGAAGAGCGACTTGATGGTGGTGTCCTTCTTGAGGGCCATTGCACTCTCCTTCGTGGAGATGCTCTCGCGCGTGGGATATGCGGTGCTGCTGACGACGCCCCTGAGTGACATCTCACCCGTACTGTCGCAGAATAGTCTCGTGGGCATGTATGGCTTGAGCGTGTACGTGCCCGCTGCCAGGTAGGTTTCGAACGTATTGCCGTATCGCAACAGATCACAATTTGCTTGTAACGAACCGACAGGTCGTGACTGGCTATCCCAAATACTTGCTTCCGCCTCGACGTCGTCGGGGCACTGGAGCTCGAACTTTACGCGGCTCGCTCTGCTCAGGGTGAAGGTGTAAATGGGATTGTTGTCCCGGTAATCATTGCTGGAAATCTTGACCCCCGGGCCGTTGAGTGGGAAGGAGCGTTTCGTTTCTGCCCGCGTCGCCGCTTGGGCCTCGAGGCCCTTTGGCCGTGCGTCCTTCGTGGGCATCTCGATATCGGACTCCTCGAGCGCGATCTCCTCCACGGGCGTGACTGGTTCTTCCTCGGACACATCCTCCGTGGGACCTGCCTCCGTCGCCGTCTCCTCAATCTCGTCTCCCACGTCGGCGGCACCCTCGTCTTTGCCCGGCAATGCGCCATCATCCTCGTCCGTCTCTATCTCATCGACTCCCTGTGCCTCGAGTGGCTGCTCCTCGATGATCGAAATTGGTGTGTCGCCATTCGTCTCTGCAAAGGCGGCTGCGGGCGCGCCACCCAGCGCCATCGCAAGGCTCAGACCCGCGGCGATTATCGCCCTGAGGGCCTGATTGGTGTGGATCCTGT
>CACXDP010000078.1 GCA_902766445.1 uncultured Coriobacteriaceae bacterium | reverse complement strand
AGGAAGGTGGTCGCGGTGGTCTGCACCACCTCGCCGCCGATTGCGTCGAACGCCCGCGCGCCGAGGTGTGCCATGGAGACCATGCCCTTGTCGGCGATGAGCCGCTTGCGCTCCTTCTCGAACGAGCCGAGGAACATCCAGCTGTGCATCGTGATCAGGCTGGCATAGCAGCCCTCCCTCGCGAAGCGGAAGGACCGCTCGACGAAGCACGTGCAGAGGTCGCTCTTCACGTCCGGGTAGTTATTCTTAATCCAGCCGCTGAGCCAGGGGTTCATGTTGTTGCTCCCCATGTAGGGCGGGTTGGCGATCACGCAGTGGTAGGTCTGCCCCAGCGCCCGCACGGTCTCGAGCATGCGCCCGAGCTTGCCCGCGACCGACCCCGCGAAGAGGCTGCCGTCGTGGGAGACGTGCTCCAGCTCGTTCCGCAGGGTGAACTCGTCCCACCCGTCCGGCACGTAAAGGCTGCCCACCTGGTCGAGGTGGGCCATCGCGTCGAGCAGGGCCCGCCTCTCCGCCAGCTGCGGCACGAGCTCGAGCTCCTGGGGATCGAGCTCCACGGGCTCGAGCACGCGGACGTTCGCGTCGATGCCCTTGTCGAACCACCTGGGGTCGCGCCCGCGGGCCTTCATCTCCAGCGCGAAGGAGGCGATCTCGGCGGCGCGTCGGTCTATCTCCAGGCCGAAGAGGTTGTTCTGGAGGATCATCTGCGGGATGTCCTCCTCGGGCCAGCCCTCCTCCTCGTACATGGCGAAGAGCAGGTCGAAGGCATACACCAATATATGTCCCGAGCCGCAGGCTGGGTCGAGCACGCGGATCTCGTCGGCCGACGTCATCTCGGCGTGGGGCTCGTCGCCCTCGGGAGGTATGTAGTACTCCATGGATTCCGCGAGCTCGGAGTCCGGGTCGTTGAGCATCCACAGGCGCCCGAGGGAGTTCTGGGCGAGGTAGCGCACGATCCACTCGGGCGTGAAGAGCTGCGTGGCCGGCGCGATGTCTGCGGCCTGGGCCTTCTTCCTCTTCCTGTAGCCCGCGAACACCTCGTCCTTGCGCTCGGCCACGTAGAACTGGTAGAGCCAGCCCAGCACCTCCACCGACGAGCACGCCTCGGAGTCCAGCCCCTCCGCCACACGGGCCAGGAGCGACCCCTGCGCGAGCAGGCCCCCCGGCATGAGGAGCGACGAGGCCACGTCCTCGGCGAAGAGGTAGGGCATCGGCCCCGCGTAGCGCGCGCAGATCGCCCGCAGCAAGAGGGCGTAGGCGTCCTCGGCGGCGTTGGGGGACGGCACCGCGCCTGTGAGCAGCGCCACGACGCGCTGGCGCACCTCGGCCGCCACGCCGTACTCAGGGTCGAAGACGCCCTGCCCCGCGTCGGCGAGCACCGCCGGCTGCGTTTGGCCCTCGCGCGGCGTCACCACGGGCGTGGGCGTGTAGCCGTTGGCGTCCATGAAGCGCAACGCGCACAGTCGGTTGAACCAGGTGTAGGCGGCCCTCTCCACCACCTCGTCTCGGCCGTGCCCCTTTACGTCAGCCTCCACGGCGCGCACGCGCTGCGGCTCCTCGAGCCGCTCGCGGCTTCCCTCCGCGAGCACCGCGTCGAGCCTGGCCGACACCTCGGCGCGCAGCGCGTCGCGCACGCCCGTGGCGAGGTTCCTTATCCTGCTGGAGTCCATGGTATTCTCCCCTACTCTTGGTTGACAACCGGATAATACTTTGAGCCCGCACCTTTGCCCGATCGTACGAGCCTACCCTCGTCCACGAGGGTAACGAGTATCCTGTATGCCTGCTTAGCATTAATCTCAAGCAACTCAGCCACTTCGCCCGTGCTGACTTTCCCCTCGTTGTTGGCATACGCAACGATGAGGTCGGGATACTCCTGCGGACTGACCCTCTGGGATACCACGCTCCCATGGTCATAGCGCAAACCATACACTTCTTCGTTGAGGCTAAACCTCGTAGAGCCATTCAGCGTCTTTCGCAAAACCAGCGTTGCCGATTCGAGTCCCTCGAGCGTAATTTGCGTCTCGCCCAGACTCATATGCGTATACTCTGCCACTTTGCGTGCTGTCATCGGACCCTCGCTGCGAAGCGCATCGAGCGCAAGCATGCTCCAAACCGACGGGTTGCTCCCCATGTGCCTACGCGCCTCATCGAGCATCTGCATGAATCCCTCATCGGGCTCGCCGCGCGGAATGAAGAGGCTCACGAATGCCTTGGACGACTCGGTCCATTCGGGCAGATGCCTACCAGCAAACAACGACCCCTCATAGATGCGATCTGCTCCCCGTCCCGTGCGCTCCGCCAATCCAACCCTCTTGAGCGCATCCATAAGGCAAATATTTCTTCCCCGAGGATCAACCCGCAGAAGATTCTCGGAAGTGACGCCATCCACAAAGCAACCGGGATTCGTGATGAAGAGTCCTCGCTCGTCGATTTGCACCCGCACTTGGCCAAGCATCGTGTAGTCACGATGACCGAAGGCGTTCACGATTCCCTCTCTGGCTGCCGATGGACTGAACTCAGGGAGGGAGATCCTATACGGGCCACGAAACAGCTCCCTCTCGGGATTCCAAGCGCGCAAGGAAGCCTCCATGTCGTCGATAATCGGCAGCAATGGCCCACCGTAGTCCTTGTTCACTCGTACGCTGCTCCCCTCCAGCACTTGGAATGCAGCTCCATGCGTTGGAAGGATTCGAGCGATGGACGTGGCTTTGCCGAGCAAGAGGACGCCAGTTATTGTTGGCAAAGCAGCACCTCCCGCGTTAGAAACAAGTCGCAGAGCACGCAGGAGTTCCTCGTTAGACAATCCAACGATTGAAGCATCTGCCCTCTGCCCGCTTCTAATCCTTTCTTGCAGGCGATCTATCTCGGCCTGGTCCAAGTCGTCGAGCATGGCATCCGGAGCGATCGCTGCCGAGTAGTCATAGCTGTTCAAGGATGAAAGCCTCGTCACGATTTCGTGAGGATAAAGAGGAACGCTCTCGGGCGTGCCGTCGAACTTTGTCCTACGTTTGAGCATCTTGCCCGATGCGGTTGCCACAATGACGGTGGACCTCGGAACCTCGATCGCGATTACCAGGACAGTGGTTTTGTCGACCCGAATCATTTGCGGGTCAACACGAACGGAGAGAGGAGGCACGGTTTTGTTTGCCACGAACGCAGCGAGGCGCGTAGTATCCCTATGGGACTTGTGTACCCCCGTGGGTGTCCCATCGTCCTCGACCCCAAGGTACAAGACGCCACCATCGGTGTTCGCGAGTGCGACTACCGCATCCAAGATGGCGTCATCGCTTACACGCTTTACGTCGCTTTTGAATTCTGCCGAAATGCTTTCACGGTCTGGAATCTGCATCGGGACCCCCATGAGAATGGAAGCAGAAATCAATTGATTCGGACATGTCCGATTATAACATTCGGTCATGTCCGAATCAAATCGGACACGACTGGACAAAGATCTGTGGTCCTCACCCCCGATTCTGATTCGAGGCCGCTTTTGCTAACGAACCTGCGTTGTTTGAGGCTTACAGGCAATGCGCAGCGTAGAGCGGCACGGACAACATGCCGCCCGCATTCCCGAATGGCTTGGCAGAGATTCTGACAAGCCTATTTACTGACCTGTTCGTCCGCAGAGAGGCCAGGCTTCTGGCCCTGGTGTTCTCGCCCCACTTGACCTCCACCGCCGAGAGGCATCCCTGTCGCTCGACGACGAAGTCAATCTCGGCGCGGTTGTCTCGCGTCCAGTAGTGCAGGCTGTAACCATTGGCTGCAAGCGCCTGGGCGACCGAGTTCTCGGCAACAGCGCCCATGAACGTCGATCCCAGCCCGTTGAGTATGTCCGCGCGTTGCGCGCCCGACTTGGAGACAAGCAGGCCCGTGTCGCAGAGGTATATCTTGAAGTTCGGCATGTCAACGAACGCCTCCAAGGGGCTCTCAATCTGAGAGACGCGCGCGCATCGCATGATGGTACCAGAGAGCGCAAGCCAATCGAGCGCGTCCCCAAACATAGACGCATTGCCTCCTCGTCGCACCACCTTGTACTGGAACTTCCTGTTCTCCTTCGCGAGCTGGACGGGAATGGAATCGAAGCATGCCCTGGTCTTTGCGCTGAGCTCAGCTGAGGCATACTTGTTCGTATCGGCCGAATATCCGTCCAAAATGATGCGGTGCTTCTCGGCGACGTCTATCACAGAGCTGGTATCCACAAACGTCTGCACCGCCTCGGGCATTCCTCCCACGACCAAGTACTCCCTGTAGAGGCCAAGCGCCTCCTCGTGGAGGCTTGGGGCAAGCGGGGCCTTAGAGTCGAACGCAGCACGAATGCTCTCCGCAAGACCATTCCTGCCCCGCGCCCAAAGGTACTCCTCAAAGTCGAGCGGAGCCATGTCGAGCATCTCCGCCTTCCCGACGGGAAATGACCAGCTGTCACGGTTAATCGCCACCCCCAGCAAAGAGCCCGCAGCAGCGACGTGATACTGTGGTGCGTCCTCGCAAAAATATTTGAGGGATGTCAAGGCCTGCTCGCATGCCTGCACCTCGTCGATGACGATGAGGGTCTTGCCCGGCACGATTCTCTGCCCGGTCCTCGCTTCGAGAGAGGTGATGATGCGACGGGGATCGAGCCCGGCCAGGAAGTCCGTTCGGGCAGCCTGATCGTTCTCCAAATTGACGTAGGCGACGTTGTCGAACATGGCTCCGGCGGCATGCCTCAGCAGGTGCGTCTTTCCACACTGCCGCACGCCGCGAACAAGCAAAGGCTTTTTGTTTGGCCGGTTTTTCCACTTCATCAGCGCTACTTCGTACTTTCGTCTGAGCATGACCCTCCCCACATTTGTCAGTAGGCAAATAGATGCACTTTTAACACAGGATATGTCGTTATAAACGTAATAAACTGCGTTAATAGTACCTCACTTTGCGCCAAAAAATCCATGCCCGAAGACCGATTGGTCTACCTCACAATCCAAGCAGGTACTCCTCGACGTTGACGTAGTCGATTCCCAGGCCAAGTGGATCGAGAAGGGTCGACCCGCGATACAGCACGTGCCGCTCAACCGATTGCGCCCCGTAGGCATCAACCAGCGCTGT
>CACXDP010000077.1 GCA_902766445.1 uncultured Coriobacteriaceae bacterium | reverse complement strand
CAGGTCTTTGAAGACGAGCCGCAGATGGCAGAGCGATATGAGGAGCATGCGCGCGAGGCGGGCCTTCCCGAAGAGGTTCACGTTCGTAGGGCGGCCGCACGAAGGTTGACGAAAACGCACCGCATCCGTACCGATACGGGCATTGACATCGCGTTTCCGAGTGAATATAGCGCGGGCAGTGACTACATCTCCTTCGATCGCGAGGAGGACGGAAGTCTGACCATCACGATTCGCAACGTGCAGCACGTCGAGAACCGCTGAGGGAAACGCTAAGATGGATTCCGGTAGACGAAACGGGGGCGGATGCCTAGGTTGTGCGACGGTTTTAGCGCTCTTTGTGGCCGTTGTTGCGATGAGCTTGTATTTGGTCGCGCCTGCCACGGTGGGTCTCACGGTACGCGCATATGCCGAGCGTTTTCTGGAGTCGTCTGGCTTTCCAAAGATGAACTTCGAGGAATTGCCCCAGGGTGTCGAAGCGCAAAGCGGGGGCGATACTGAAGAGACGGCGGTTGCGGTAGACACAGACGATGGCTCGGCCGGACACGATGCTTCGCAGGTCGAGCAATGGCTACGCGGCAAGCTCGATGAGCGAGGCCAGGATGCGTATGACCAGCTCCTCGAGGGGGTTCGCTCGTATTCCGAGACTATCGTGATCATTGAAGCAGAACCCGAAGACATCTCGGCTGCATATAAGGCTATGATGGGCGACCATCCCGAGTTGTTTTGGCTCGATGGATCGTTCACCTACACTTACTCGTCACTTCTAAAGTCAGTGACGGTGCAGCCAGGTCACGATGAAGTGCCCCTCGATCAGGTGGAGGCGACGCGTGCCAAGATCGAGGAGCAGGCCGACATCATATTGGGCGGCTGTGGAGAGGGTGCAAGCGACTATGACATAGTGCGTCATGTCTACGAGCATATTGCCTCCAATACGAAATACAAGATTGGCGTCGATCACAATCAGACCATCCAGAGCGTGCTCCTTGGGCAGATGTCGGTGTGTGCTGGCTACGCGCGCACATTCCAGTATCTGCTCAACCGAGCGGGGATATTTTGCTCGTATGTAGAGGGGCAGATTGGGTCGACGGGGGAGGAACACGCATGGAATATCGTGCGTATCGATGGGATGTATGCCTTCGTCGACCCCACATGGGCTGACCCAGCGTATGCGGGACAGGATGAGGAGATTTACGTCGATGGAGTCATCTACGACTACCTATGCCTTACGACGGAGGAAATCACTCGTGATGACCATGTTTTTGCTGATGCCTCCCTGTGGCCTCCCTGCGAAGCGCCGGAGCTCGATTTCTATCGCAGGTCGGGTCTCTTTATGGACTCCTACGATGAGCAGGCGATAGACGAGTCGTTCTGGCAGCAGGTGTCGAATGGAGGCAATCGTGCGGTGTTCAAGTTCGGATCTGAGGAGGCATATGCGCAGGCTGTTTCTGCGTTAGCCGGAGGTACGTTTGAACGCGACTCACTGCTTGAGCTTGCGGAGGAGTATGGACGCGACTCGCTCCGCTATAGCTACACCACCTCGGATGCCCTGCGCATCGTTAAGCTCTACTGGTGAAACCTTGGGGCAATTTGTCCTTAAAGAACGGCCAGAGCCGAGGGCACACGAAAGCGGACATACTTTCTTGTGCCCCCGGACTTGGGTTGCCTATCGCAGTGCCAAGGGGTTCACACGGTGCTCGACAGCGGTGAAAGCCAAGGGCGATACGAACGCTGCACCAAACACGGTGAAGAAATTCTTGATGAGTTCGTACCAAGTCTCGGGGATGCCGATGAGCAAAAGAACGCGTGGCGCCAGATGTAGTACGGCAACGACCGCAATGCCCACGCCAAACCTCAATGCCACTCGCTTCCAACCCATCTTGGGCGTCACCTCAAAGCCGATGAGATGCCGTTCGAGATACCAACCCAGCACGGCCCCCGAAAAGACGCCTGCAGACTTGAAGCAGTCTATCTGCATGTCGAAGGGGTCTACAAGCAACGCGCCAGATGCATCATAGTCCAAAGGATAGGGCTTGAGTGCGATGTAGGCGATGTAGAGGAACGTGAATATGAGTCCTGCGACGCATACGATATTGTCGCGGTCCTCGTCCTCATCGATCCCGTTGAGCAGAGCTGTGCTTGCGGCTATGATGGCTATCGACTCGATGAGCGCGACGATGACGTCCTGTGGGGTATGAACGCCAAGGAAGTTGCGAGAGAAGGCGACGAGTAGGACGAAAACCCAGCATGCCACGTTGAGCGCGGGCCACTTCTTGCGATAGCGCCATCCCGAAGCGCCGATGAGCGTGACGGCTGACTGGGTGTGTCCACTTGGAAACGAGTAGCCTGTAGCTTCAGCCAGCGACCCCTTGGCGGGATGGATGTCGGGACTGCGAATCCAAGGGCGATAAGCACAGACGGTGTTCTTGATGAGCTGGTTGCACATGCTGCCCATCGAGAACGAGAATAGCAGGAACTCGCCGCCACGCTTGTCGAGACACCAGTAAAGCAGGCACGGGAGCACCACGAGCGCCGAGCTGGCTGCAATGGCCGAGACGAGCGCAAAGAACGACTCGATGAATGACGGCAGAACCTCGCGAATGCCCTGGAGCCACAGCAGGTAAGATATGTCCACGAAACACGACCTTTCAAACGATTTTGCAGTAATGCTCAGCATTGTATACGAAACTGTGACATATCGGGTATCGTGGCCACATACACACAACCGTCAGCCAAACGTTGCACCAACTTATGCCGAGCGTGTAGTACCATATACATAGCCCTTGTTCACGGAAACGGAGATGCGCATGAAGTTCACGCGACTCGGAGACCTGCTTATCGATGCTGGTGTCATTACGCAGGAGCAACTGGGACAGGCCTTGGCCAACCAAAAGAAGACAAAGCGTCGTTTGGGCGATGAGCTGGTGCAATCGGGCATCATCACCGAGCGGCAGGTGGTGGACGCCCTCACCATGCAGCTGGGCATCGACTTCATCGATCTGACGACGGTTGACATCGCCCCCGAGATGACCAAGCTCGTGCCCAAGAACCTCGCCAAGCGATACAGCGTGGTGCCTGTTCGCACACGCGGCGACGAGCTGTATCTCGCGATGAGCGACCCGCTCAACTTCATTGCCACCGAGGAGGTGCGAGCCGCATCGCG
The DNA here is from genome assembly GCA_902766445.1 of uncultured Coriobacteriaceae bacterium. Taxonomy (GTDB): domain Bacteria; phylum Actinomycetota; class Coriobacteriia; order Coriobacteriales; family Atopobiaceae; genus RUG440. The sequence continues at coordinate 24,104 of CACXDP010000077.1, read as the reverse complement.
TCGTCGTGTCGTACCCATGATTGCCATGCAATCCGGCATCGACCACGCCATCAGCAAGCTGTATGGTACCGAAGGTGCCAAGCGCGCAATCATGGAGATGCAGCAGGAGGTGGGCGATGCTGCTCGCGAGCGCTCAGGTCTTCAGGTGGCCGAGGTCGGCGAGCAGAACGAGTCGTCGGCACCATCCATCCGTCTCGTGGACAACATCATCGAGCGTGGCCTCTCTAGCCGTGCCTCCGACATCCACATCGAGCCGATGGAGAAAGAGGTCATCGTGCGCATGCGCATCGACGGCCTGCTTCACACCGAGTTCAACATCCCCAAGGAGCTTCAGCAATCGGTCACGTCGCGCGTCAAGGTCATGTGTGGCATGGACGTCACCGAGAGGCGCATTCCGCAAGACGGTCGTGCCATCGTGCGCGTACGCATGCGCGAGGCAGACCTTCGCGTCTCAACGCTGCCTACCGTTCATGGCGAAAAGATCGTCATGCGAATCCTTGACCGCGAGAAGAAGCTTAACACTCCCGAGCAACTCGGCTTCATGGGTCGCAACCTTGACAACTACAACTATCTACTCAGTCTCAAGCAGGGTATCGTACTACTCGTCGGTCCTACCGGTTCGGGTAAGAGTTCCACGCTGTTTACGATGATCAGCCGACTCAACGTCGAGGAAGTCAATATCATCACGCTCGAGGACCCGGTAGAGTTCAACATCGAGGGTGTCAACCAGGTACAGATCAACGAAAAGACGGGCACGACCTTCGCCTCGGGCCTGCGCTCTATCCTGCGTCAGGACCCCGACATCATTTCCATCGGCGAGATTCGTGACCAAGAGACGGCTGACATCGCGTTCCGCTCAGCTGTCACCGGTCACTACGTGCTCTCGACCCTTCACACCAATGACGCAGTCTCGACGCTTGACCGACTTGATGACATCGGTGTCGAATCGTTCATGATCTCCACGGCCTTGAAGGGCGTCATCTCACAGCGTCTGGTGCGTCGTGTCTGCCCGCACTGCAAGGAGATGTACGAGCCAAGTGAGGAGGAGCTGCTGACCATCGGTATCGATCCTGTCAAGGCTCGCGCGGAGGGTCTCATGCTTGCACGTGGACGCGGGTGCGCCGAGTGCTATCAGAGCGGGTACCTTGGCCGTATCGTGGTTGTGGAGACCCTCGTCATCGACAAGGGGATTCGCCATGCCATAGCTTCGCACGCTTCGCGTGCGGAGCTCAATGCGGCGGTTGCAAGGAGCGGCTTCGAGCCAGTAATTGTCAACTGCCGCGAGCTCGTGCGTCAAGGTATCACTACCATCGAGGAAGTGCAGCGCGTGGTCTTCTCTGACGAGGACTAGCGAGACGCCAATCGTATCTGACGAGGGAAAGGAAGACAGACATGCCAACACTCGACGCGATCGTCTGCGCGGCTAGCAATGCGGGCACCTCTGATGTGCTCATCGCACCCAACGTGCCCATTCGCTTCCGTATCGACGGAGCGCTTAGCGATGCCACCGACGAGATTCTGACTCCTGAGGATACCGCTGCGCTTGCGCATGAGGCCTGCGGCAGGGAATTTGACAAATTGATGCAGGGCATAGAGATAGACCTTGCCGAGACCTTCTCCAACGGGGTCCGCTGTCGTATCAACGCATACCTCTCCATGGGGCGTTGTTGCATGGCGATTCGTCTGCTGGCAAGTTCGATTCCGGACCTGAACAAGCTAGGTGTGCCCCCCGTGGTCCATGAGTTCCAGAACTACCAGCGTGGCATCGTCATCGTGACGGGCGAGACGGGCTCGGGCAAGTCCACGACGCTTGCGGCTATCATCGATCGCATCAATCACACGCGTCATGACCACATCGTCACCCTCGAAGATCCCGTCGAATACGTTTACGAGCCCGACCTCTGCTCCATCGACCAGCGAGAGATAGGGCGGGACACGGCGAGCTTCGCCGAGGGTCTGCGTGCCGTTCTGCGTCAGGACCCCGACGTCATCCTCGTCGGCGAGATGCGCGACTTCTCCACCATCGAGACGGCGCTGACGGCTGCCGAGACCGGCCACCTCGTCTTTGGTACGCTCCATACGCAGTCGGCACCTGACTCGATCGACCGCTTGGTGGACGTCTTTCCGGAGGAGCGCCAGCAGCAGGTTCGCATGCAGCTGTCCATGACGCTCAAGGCGGTCGTAAGCCAACAGCTCATCCCCAAGCGCATGGGTGGGCGCGTACTTGCCGCTGAGGTTATGATCGTGAACCCCGCCATCAAGAACCTCATTCGCGAGGGCAAGACGCCCCAAATCGCCAATTCGCTCGCCACATCGGCCGATCTCGGGTCCATCACGATGGATGCAGCGCTAATGAAGCTTGCACGCAGCCGCACCATCTCTGCAGCTGCCGCCATCGCCGCGGCCCACGATCCCGATCAGATGCGAAAGGCGGTTCGTTAGCGCAGATGCGTAAGCAACGTCAGCCCAAGGGAGGCTCTTCGTGAAGACCTATAAGTATACGGCGCGATCGATTTACGGTGCTGTTGTCGAGGGCGTTGTCGAGGCAAACACGCAGGAAGAGGCCATTGTCCAGCTCAAGGATGACGGTTTTATAGTCTCGTCCATCGAGGTCTCGGGCGGCGGCCACGAAATCGACCTGCGCATTGGTGGCAAAAAGACCAAGGACAAGACGATTTCGGTCATGTGCAATCAGTTTGCCATCATCCTTGAGGCCGGGCTTCCTATCGTGCGTACGCTCGAGCTGGTGGCAGGGCAGACGGAGGACAAGACCCTGCATGAGATATTGACCAATGTCACCGATGACGTGGCAGCAGGTTACGAGCTGGCGGCAAGCTTCGAGAAGCATGGCCCCAACCTGCCTGCCACCTTCATCGAGTCGGTGCGCGCCGGCGAGCAGTCGGGTAACCTGACGCTGGTCTTTCGTCGCCTTGCGGAGTTCTACCGCAAGCAGTCGGAGACGAGCGGCAAGGTGAAGAGCGCGATGGTCTATCCCACCTTCATCCTGGTAGTCGCCGTCATCGTTGTCGCCGTGATCATGATCTTTGCCGTGCCCACCTTCAAGACGACCTTCGAGAGTATGGGCGGTGAGCTTCCTGCTCCCACACAGATCATGATCAACTGTTCCGAGTTTCTCACCTCATGGTGGTGGTTGATTATTCTCATCGTCGGCGGTATCTATGCGGTCATCCAGATAGCGAAGGGTCGTAGCGAGAAGTTCCGCCTGAGTTGGAGCAGATTGGGGACGAAGATTCCCGTGCTTGGCGACATCACAACGATGAGCTGTTCGTCACAGTATGCCTCCACCATGGCGGTGATGATGGCGGCGGGTCTCTCGTCGGCACAGGCAGTGGACGTCACAGCCCGTACCATCTCGAACTACTATATGGGCAATGCTCTGGCGGGCATCGTTCCTGATCTCGAAGCTGGTCGTCCCCTGGCTGATACGTTGGAAGCTACGGAGGCGTACCCTAGGCTCGTCACCGAAATGACTGGCGTGGGCGAGCAGACAGGTGAGCTTGAGCATACGCTCGAGGTCGTGAGCGACTATTATGATTTCGAGGTGCAGGAGGCGACGTCTCGTGCCATCGGCATGCTCGAGCCCATCACCATCGTGCTGCTTGCCGGCATCGTGTGCCTGATCCTGCTCGCCGTGTACCTGCCAATGTTCAGCATTTACGGAGACTTCAATTCCGCAATGTAGTATATAGCGGATTTCCGTAAGCGGTATATTGTGGGCTGCAGACGCGTTATTTTGCGTGACGCATTAAATTTGGTCGTTTCATAATGCGTGAGATAGGGTAAAATATCTATAGATGTGTACCGTAATATTAAAGCGCCGGAGGCGCACGATCGGTGCAAAGCACCAGAGTAGGAGAGAGGGATGAAGGATTATTTGGAGAAGAGGCGCGAGGAGCTGAAGAAGCGCGACGGCGGCTTCACTCTCATGGAGATGCTCATTGTCGTAGCAATCATCGCGGTCCTTATCGCTATCGCGATTCCGGTGTTTACGACGCAGCTTGAGAACTCTCGCGAGGCAACCGACAAGTCGAATCTGCGTGCTGCATACTCTGAGCAAATGGCCGCTCTGATTTCGTGGGACGGGGATACTGAAATCGAGGATGTCGTTGTACACGCAGAGCAGGTTCAGGACGGTTGGCAATCCGAAAACGGTGTGGATGAGATTGAGATCGCAGGCGGCATTGAGGGAAGTGGAATTATGGTTCCCTCCCAAATTGCTCCCGACGGTGAATGGACAGTCAGTGCCGATACTGAAAACATGGTCGTTACAATTGAAGGTGCATAGACTTTCATGATATGACCTGCATGGGCGGCGGGTACGCAGTTAGCGTGCCCGCCGCCTTTTACGCAAGCGGCGGATTATCTACTTCACCAACCGGGCTCGCTGACGATCTGCTCCGACTACCTTAACGCCCTTGATGCTGTCGGCGAACTTGTAGAACTGGGCGTAGCCCACGTCCTTGAGGCTAAAGTCGGGGAAAGCTTGGTATAGCTCGTTGGCGAGCGCCGAGAGGAGCATGGTCTTGTTTGGCTCCTTGGTAAGTCGCTCGCGTACGAAGGCTTGGACGCGTGTCTGGAGGTCGCGCGTGTCGGCGAAGGAGACATAGTGAACGCCGCCCTTGTCCACGATCTCGAAGCGAGGCATGTCGCCGATGAGCTTGGACAGCTTGGTATAGCCAAAGGTGCGCACGTCGAAATCGGGGTAGCGGTTGTGCAGTCCCTTGCCTACGGCTCCGAGCAGGGTCTCTTCGCCCTTACCGTCGTTGTTGCGAACGATGCCGGCAACGACACGCTCCACGTCCTTGAGGGTGAGCTCTTTGGTTGCTGAGCCGCCAAGGTCCGTATCCTCATCCTTTGCGGCAAGGGTTTCTTCCCGTGAGGCAAGCAGCTCGATGTTCACGAAAGTGGTGCAGGCACGGCGGAACGACATGCTCGTTTGGTTGCGGCCCATGCCTACTACGTGCATGCCGCTTTCGCGTAGGCGTTGTGCGAGACGGGTGAAATCGCTGTCGGAGCTCACGATGATGAAGCCGTCAACCTTTCCCGCATAGAGGATGTCCATCGCGTCGATGATGAGGGTCGAGTCCGTGGCGTTCTTACCGGCCGATTCGCCCGGTTTGTGGCTCTTTACGTTGCTGAACTGCTGAACAGGCGTGATGGAATTGTCAAGCAGCTTGGTACGCCAGCTGGCGGCTTGCGGATCCGTGAAGTCGCCGTAAATGCGCCGATACGTCGCGATGCCGTGCTTTGGCACCTCGCTCAGGATGGTTGAGAGATACTTAGAGGATGTGTTATCGGCGTCGATGAGAAGCGCAAGCCTGGGAACTTGGTCGTTGGATGCTGGCATGGCAGCACCACCTCCTTGTGTTTGGGTGATGCAGACAAGTATAGGGGTTCGGCGCGGCACAAATATGGAGCGGCTATGCGTTGGGAGACGGTTCTCCCTCGCGTTTCCAATGATAGCCCGATTCGGGAGGAAGGGAATCGCCGGTGACATAGCGTGCGGAGTCCTCTGGCACGAGGGCATATCGGTGTGGGGTTCCCTGTATGTTGAGCATTACGCCTGTGGGGATATGGTTCTCGGGAGAGTCGCCCTCGCGGCTGTACCAGCGGATTGTGGCGGCATGGTATAGGAGCGACGAGTCCGCTGTGTCGGCTTCGACGCGATACTCGGTCGTGATGGCGGAGTAGATCTTCCTTCCCATGTGGCGCGTCGTCCTCCTGTTGCGAACACAATCTCAAAACAAGAGGCAATGATAGCGCAAGAAGCGCCGTAAAATGTAACGAAGGCTGAAATTATTAGTCTGGATAGGAGTGCCGTTCGTCATGCCGTGTCTTTCGCACGCGGGTGTTTCGTGCGACAATGCCCTTGGGGGTGAGGCTCATGCTCAACAACAAACAGGGGAACGTCTTTGTGGTAGCTGTGGTGGTCGTCTTGACCGTTGCCGTCATAGTGGGGGTGAGCCTCCTGGTCTTTGGCGAATACCTTATACCGCTCATGCAGGAGGGGATGCCGTATTCGTACCTCACCGTGCTCGTGGTAATCCTTGCTGCGATTTTCTTTCTCTCGTGAAGGTATATGAAAGGGTCATGCTCTTTTGTGTAGGGACAAGCCGCCAAAAAAAGTGCTTGCATTCCCACGGTGACTCCTGTATATTATCTCCTGCGACGCGGGCTTGGCGCAGTTGGTAGCGCGCAACCTTGCCAAGGTTGAGGTCGCGGGTTCGAACCCCGTAGCCCGCTCCAGTGAGTTCTGAAGGCCGGTTTTGAATCGGCCTTTTGCATAAACGGCGAAGTGGCCAAGTGGTAAGGCAGAGGCCTGCAAAGCCTTTATCCCCGGTTCGAATCCGGGCTTCGCCTCCAGAATCTGATAAGGCCGGGCAGACAGGGTGCCCGGTCTTTGTTGCGTATGAAGCCAGAATGCAGGAGGAAGCCAACAAGCTCCTCTCGTGCTATGCTGGCTTGCGTACATGGGCGAAGTGTGGGGATGGATGTTGATGCAGATTTTATATCTGGACTATGCAGCGGCTACGCCGATGGCACCAGAGGTCATTGAGGCGATGGCACCGTATTGGTCTGAACTCTTCTACAATCCTTCTGCCCCGTATGCGGCTGCCCGTGGAGTGCGACATGACCTTGATGCCGCGAAGGCACGCCTTGCCCATGTAATCGGGGCGCGGCCCGGCAATGTCACAATCACGGCTGGCGCGACCGAAGCGAACAACCTCGCCTTTGCGGCAGTTGACGGACCGGTTCTTGTGTGCGCCATCGAGCATGAGAGTGTGCTCGCCTGTGCGGAGGCGCATGGTGGGCGCGTGGTGGCTGTCAACTCGGATGGCATCATCGACCTTGAGGCATTGCGAGAGCTCCTAACGGCCGATGTCGAACTCGTGAGCGTGGGGCTCGCGAATGGCGAGATTGGGTGCATCCAGCCGCTGCGCGAGATCGCCAAGCTCGTTCGCGGTGAGCGCATGCGCAGGCTCGAGCAGGGGAGCGCCGTGCCGCTGCTACTCCACACTGATGCCTCTCAGGCGGCGGGGCAGGTGTCGGTGAATGTCTCGTCACTTGGGGCGGACCTCATGACGCTTTCGGCGGCGAAAGTGTACGGACCCAAGCAGGTGGGACTACTCTGGCATGCGGATGGCGTGGCGTTGCACCCACTCGTGCGAGGCGGCGGTCAGGAGGGTGGCATCCGCTCCGGCACCGAGAACGTCGCGGGGGTCATCGGATTTGCCAGGGCCCTCGAGCTGGCTGAAGAGCTGCGGCCTGGACAGACGCGCCGCCTCCGTGCGCTGTCTGCGCGGCTTTGCAGGGGTTTGGCACAAGCCGTGCCTGATGTGGTCTTTTCGGGTCCGAAGCGCGCGTCCCGTCGCCTGCCGGGGCTCGTACATGCGAGCTTTCCCGGTGTGGAGGCGCGCCGTTTGGTCGTTGCCTTGGAGCGCGAGGGCGTCTGTGTGGGTACGGGAAGTGCCTGTGCGGCGAGTCGAATGCAGGTGAGCCATGTCCTGCGGGCTATCGGCTTGCCAGACGAAGTGGCCCAGGGCAGCCTACGTATCTCGCTGGGGCGTGGCACGACGGAGGCAGACGTCGATCGCGCGGTGGAGGCGATCGCGGCGGCTGTGCGTGCCGAGCACGAGCGAAAGGGGAAGTGAGCGGTATGGGTGCCGTGGTGTTTGTGGGGATGAGCGGCGGCGTGGACTCTGCGCTTGCGACAGCCCTTCTAGTCGAGCAAGGTTTTGATGTCGTGGGCGTGTACATGCGCAACTGGTCGCGTGACCTACCTGGATTTGCCTGCCCCTGGGCGGAGGACCTAGCCGACGCCGAACGTGTGGCGGTGAGCTTGGGCATCGACCTTGAGGTATGGGACTGCGAGGAAGACTATCGACGTACGGTAGTGGATTACGTGGTCGATGCCTATGCGCGGGGCTATACGCCCAATCCCGACGTCATGTGTAACCAGACCATCAAGTTCGGCACCTTCGCCGACCACGCCTTCGCGCGCGGGGCAGACCTCGTGGCGACGGGGCACTACGCGCGCATTCTTCCCGCTGACGGTGTCCATGCGCTTCCTCGGCTGGCACGTGCGGCATGCGAGCATAAGGACCAGACCTACTTTCTCTGGCGTGTCGCCGCGCAGGCGTTCGGTCGTGTCGTGTTTCCGCTGCAAGACATCCCCAGCAAGCAAGAGGTGCGTGCCATGTGTGCTGAACGCGGTCTCGGCGTCGAAAACAAGCCAGACTCAGACGGCATTTGTTTCGTGGGGCCGGTGGGCTTGCGCACCTTCCTGCTTGACTCGCTCGATCGACGCGCCGGTGACATCGTGGAGTGGGAGACGGGTACGGTGCTTGGCAGGCATGATGGGGCGTTTCTCTTTACCATAGGGCAGCGTCGCGGGCTCGATCTCGGCGGCGGACCGGCACGTTATGTGGTGGCTACCGACTGCGAGCGCAACGTGGTGTACGTATCGGCTGACCGGGCGTGTCCGGCTCTATGGACGCGCGAGTTGGAGCTGGAGGATGTGTGCTGGATTTCGGGAGATGTGCCCGAAGCGGGAACGTACCTGTTACGTACCCGCCACACGGGACCGTTGCGCGAGATGACGCTGGAGTTTGAGGAAGAACGTGTGCTGGTGCGTTTCGCCGAACCGGTACCTGCCGTGGCGCCGGGTCAGTCGGCAGTGGTCTATGATGGCATCGTGTGCTTGGGCGGCGGTATGGTGGCTCGTAGGGAGGCGGTTGGCTGATCATGGACAAGGGCTTTCTTACGTATCGTGACTACGCGCGGATGGCGTCCATGCCGCTCGACGAGCTCGAGCAAGGGTGCGTGGCTGAGGCGTTTCATGCGCACGGTCCGGGGGGCCAAGGTGTCAATACGGCTGACTCGGCGGTGCGCATGCTCCATGTAGAGACGGGCATTGTGGTGGTGAGCCGCGAGTCGCGGAGCCAATACCGCAATCGGCGCCTCTGCCTACAAAAGATTCGCGACGAGCTGCAGAGGCGATCGGTACCGCCCTCGGTGCGCCATGCGACCAAGCCCACAAAGGCATCGCAGCACCGAAGGCTCGAGGGCAAGCACATCCGGTCGCAGATTAAGGTCTCCCGGCGTATCGTGCGCACGGACGAAGACGACTAGAGCTGGGCATACGAGGAGCTGGTCTTATGTGTGCTAGTCCTCGCGTGCCGAAGTGTGCCTAATTGTGCGCTTCTGACACCTGTTTTTTAAATATGGTGAGATGTGATAGCGTAAAAGACGTATAAGACAAAAAAGTAGACAAACAGTCGGGAGGGTAAAGTGAGACGACGCAGGGCGTTTCTGGTAGTTGCTGCATGTGGGGTACTGGCTTGCGTGCTGACGTTCGTAATCGTTGGTCTTCCGTCAGCGGGCGTTCGCGTAGGAAGCGCCGCCAAAAAGATAGACGATGAGGCCGTGACGTCGACAGAGGCTCCGGCGGCAGTGGATGACCATGATGCCGCTATTCCTGTTGAAATCTCGCCGAAGGGTGCTCTCACGCCGCAAGACGGCATCTTGGCTGCGGAGACGACCGACGTCACCGCTTTCGAGGAGCAGGGCCAACCTGACGAGGAAGTCTGGGATGCTTCGGCCGATGTGGCGGAACCTGCATTCGTGATGCCGGAGGACGCCTCGTATGAGCCACAGGTCGTTCTTGCGTCGGTGCCGGAGGGAACGGATATCGACCGGCTTGCCGAGAAGCTCGCAAACACGTTAGGTACGGTGGATCTGAGCGAAGTCTCAGAAGGAATCGTGCGCGTAAGCTACGGGGGTGAGCAGAGCGTCGAGCAGACTGTCAACGAGCTTCTTGGGGCAGAAGGAGTGGAGACCGCTCAGCCAAACTACGTCTATGCGCTCGCGTCCGAGGGCGGGGTGACGGAGTCGCTTGATGGGGAATCGGTCTTGAGCGACGAAGACGAGGATGCTTTCGTCGTAGTCGATGATGACGCGGAGGATGCCCCGACCGACGAGAGTGGCGACTCGGTGGAGCCTATCAGCGCTGATGAGGCGATCGAGGTCTCGGACGATGCGCTCGAGGAAGACGTAACAGCCGAAGGTAAGACCGGCGACAAGCCGATTGAGACCGAGGACGGGCATGCCGAAGCTATCGTCCCCCTCTCCGACTCCGAGGCGGACGAGTCACGCGCCAAATCCAGCGCTGATGGGGTGTCTCTGTCCGCCCAGGCGGTCTCGATCAACGACAGCAGGGCGACCGAGCAATGGGCTCTCACGAGTGTCAAGGCCTACGATGCTTGGACGTACGTCAAGGCCGACCACAAGGTGACGGTAGCGTCGCTTGACCTTGGTTGCGACGTCACGCATCCAGACCTCCAGGCAAACGTAGTGGACCCATACAACTCGTACAACGCGCTGCATGGCGGCTCCACGTCCGATGTCAAGTCGTATTCCAGCGACTTCATTTCACGCAACCATGGCACGCATGTAGCGGGAATCGTCGCCGCCACGACAAACAATGGCATCGGCGTGTCGGGCGTCTCTTATAATGCAAACATAATGCCCGTTAAGGTGGTCAATGCCAACAATCTGGCCACGACCGATTCGCTCATCAAGGCTTACGACTTCTGCATCTCGAAGCGAAGCTCACGCAACCTGCGCGTGATCAACCTCAGCATGGGCATGTGCGACACCATAAAGTCGGATGACGCACTGCTCAAAAAGGTTGACGAGGCTTATGCAAAGGGCATCGTAACCGTCGCCTCCGCAGGCAATGCCGGTGCCTCAAATACGGGAAAGGTGCCCTACAACAACTATCCGTCGGATTACGACAAGATCGTGGCCGTAATCAACCTTCAACAGTCCGGTTCGGGAGTCAGGCGCTACGAGACCTCCAACTACAATGCCGTAGGAATGACAAACAAGGACATCTCCGCGCCTGGGGCTGACGTGCTCTCGACGCAGGCTGGAGGTAATTACTACTGCACGATGACCGGTACTTCCATGGCAGCACCCGTGGTCTCTGGCGTACTCGCACTTGAGTTCGCGGCGAATCCTAACCTTTCTGCCACGGATGCCGTTACGTTGCTCTACGCGACGTCTACCAACCTCGCAGGAAAGACTTGGACGCGAAGCTATGGCTGGGGAGAGGTGAATGCGGCCGCGGCAGCAAAGGCAGCACGCGACGGTATGACGAGTGCTCAGAAGGCGAAGGCCAACGAGGTGAAGAACCTCTCGGACCAGGGTGCCGCCGCAGAAGTCACGGCGCAGATTGCTGCTTTGCCTGCCACGAACGCCCTCACGATTGCACACGCTTCGAAGGTCGCGGCGGCTCGAACGTCTTACAACGCGCTCACGTCAAAGCAACGCGCGCTCGTTACGAATCTCTCGAAGCTTGAGGCAGCAGAGACGCGCATAGCCAAGCTGAAGCGCGATGCCGCTGCAGGTTCCAACCTCAGTTATCGCACCCACGTGCAGCGCGTGGGTTGGCAGGCATGGAAGAAGAACGGCGAGACCTCGGGCACTACGGGCAAGTCTCTGCGCCTCGAAGCCATCAACATCAAGGTGGGCAACAGCTCCTATACGGGTGGCATTCGCTATCAAACCCACGTGCAGACCTACGGTTGGCAGGGGTGGAAGTCCAACGGGCAGATGAGCGGAACCTCAGGTCAGTCCAAGCGCCTGGAGGCCATACGGATAGAGCTTACGGGCGAGTTGTCCAAGCACTACGACGTGTGGTACCGCGTGCACGCGCAAAGATTCGGCTGGATGGGCTGGGCAAAGAATGGCGCGAGCGCGGGGACGCAGGGATTCTCGTACCGACTCGAGGCCATCCAGATACGCATCATCCCGAAGGACGGCACAGTCCCGCAGAGCACGTCAGTCGCTTTCCTTCGGCGCTACTAGCTTGCCATAGCCCTACATCAAAGGTATGTTGTGGGATATTGCTGACATCGTTTGGAGGTGCTACTCATGGCATGGTATGACGAAGCTGTCTTTTACCACATCTACCCGCTCGGACTTGCAGGGGCGCCCAAGACCAACGACTACTCGGAGCCGGTACACAGGCTCAACACGCTTGTCCCGTGGATAGAGCACATCCAGGGGCTTGGGTTCACCGCGCTCTACATCGGGCCGCTCTTTCAGTCGGTAGGCCATGGGTACGAGACGACGGATTACAAGACGCTGGACTCGCGACTTGGCACCAACGACGACCTCAAGGACTTCGTGGCGGCGTGCCACGACGCCGGTATCCGGGTCGTCTTTGACGGAGTGTTCAACCACACGGGGCGCGATTTCTTTGCCTTCAAAGACATCCAGAGGAACCGCGAGTCTTCACCGTATCGCGATTGGTACTGCAACGTGAACTTCTGGGGCAACAACGAGTACGGTGACGGATTCTCTTACGATAACTGGGGAGGCTACAACCTTATGGCCAAGCTCAACCAGCGCAATCCTGCCGTGCGTGACTACATCTGCGACGTCATCCGCTTCTGGGTGAGCGAGTTCGACGTGGATGGCCTGCGGCTCGACGCGGCCGACGTGCTCGACTTCGACTTCATGAAGGCGCTCCGTCGCACCACCGACGAGGTGAAGCCCGACTTCTGGCTCATGGGTGAGGTCATCCACGGCGACTACTCGCGCTGGGCGAACGCGCAGACCCTGCACTCCGTGACCAACTACACCCTTCACAAGGGCCTCTACAGCGGGCACAATGACCACAACTACTTCGAGATTGCGCACACCGTCAAGTACACGAGCGGGATGCTCCCACCCTCCGTCAAGCTCTACAACTTCGTCGACAACCACGACGTCGAGCGTATCTACACGAAGCTTCAAAACAAGGCACACTACCTGTCCGTTCACATACTGCTCTACACCCTGCCCGGGGTTCCTAGCGTCTACTACGGCAGTGAGTTCGGCATCGAGGGCAAAAAGGAGCGTTTCTCTGACGACTCGCTGCGCCCTGCCATAGACCTCGCTGACCAGGACCCCGAGAATCCCTATGCGAAGCTTATCGGTGCGCTCGGGAGCATTCATGCGGACTATAGGAACGAACTCGCGTGGGGCGACTACCGCGAGCTCTACCTGCGCACGGAGCAGTTTGCCTTTGCGCGTGGCAACCTTATCGTCGCCGTGAACAACTCAGATCGCGAGGCAAGCATTGTGGTTGACGCACCCGCTGCGTCCTACGTCGGCCTTCTGAGTGGCGAGAAGCTCGTTGGTGGAGGCAGCATGGAGGTCACCCTGCCCGGCTGCGGAGGGGACATCTTTGCGCCGGATTCTGATGACGTCAAGCCTACGGAGGCGCCAAAGGCGGAAGTCTTCAAGGTCCCCGAGCCAGAGAAGCCCGAAGCCGCGATTCTGCCCACGGAGATTCGTGACGTGCCCTACGAGGAGATGACCGTGGAGGAGCTGCAGGCGGTCATCCTCGCAAAGATGGCCGCGAACGGTCCCGTCACCGACCAGATGCGCCGTGACGTAACGAACAACATCTGGCAGGATTCTCTTGTGAGCTGGGCAAAGAGCTTCAGGTAGGTGCGTGCCTTACAAACTCCCCATTGTGGCGTGTCGGTTTTTTGCCGATATGAAGAATCATATGTGAGGAAGGAATAGGGCGGCCCGTTAAGGCGTATAACACTAAAAGAACTGCTTCCGACGAGAAAGGAACCAAATGGCAGACAACGAAAAGACTGTACCTAGCTGGTGGCGTATCGTGGCGTTGTGCGCGCTTTGCGCCTGCGTGGTTTTTGGCGTGCTGTACGCTACGAAGCCCAGCACCGGAACGCAGGAGGCCAAGGAAGCCGCTGCGGACAATGCCGAGGCAGCAACCGATGAAGCGACCACCGGCGAGGCGAGTGCGAACGCTAACCTCTCGCTTGTGGAGGACGAGGACGACCCCCTGAGCCTTTGGACCGACGATGCTCCGCTCAAGAAGGAGCTCGTCGCCTACGTCGAGACTACGACCGACGAGTCATCATCCGATTTCATCCCCGTAGAGGATCGCATCGCCACCTTCGACTTCGACGGTACGCTGTTCTGCGAGACCGACCCCAACTACTTCGACTACACGATGCTTCTGTATCGCGTGACGGAGGATCCGAGCTACAAGGACAAGGCGTCCAAGTTCGAGAAGTCCGTCGCAAAGAAGATCCAGGACCAGAACGAGAACGGTACCAAGTACGACGAGCTGCCCATGGAGCACGGTAAGGCCGTGGCCTCCGCATTCAAGGGCATGACGATCGAGGAGTTCTACGACTACGTGCACGAGTTCATGAAGCAGCCGATGCCCAGCTACGAGGGCATGACGCGTGGTGGTGGGTTCTACCTGCCCATGGTGCAGGTGGTCAAGTACCTGCAGGCCAACGACTTCGACGTCTACGTCATGTCCGGCACCGACCGACTCATCACCCGCGGCATCTTCAGCGATCCTTCCTGTCCCATCAGCCTGCCGCTTGACCATATCCTTGGCTCCGACGAGTCTCTCGTGGGCGACAAGCAGGGAGACGCTGACGGCTTGGATTACACCTTTGGTCAGGACGAGGAGCTCGTGACTGGCGGAGAGTTCTACATGAAGACCCTCAAGGAGAATAAGTGCTACATCATCCAGCGTGAGATCGCCAAGCAGCCTGTGCTCTCATTTGGCAATTCTTCGGGCGACTTCGCGATGGACAACTACGCGATGAGTAACCCCACCTACAAGAATGCCGCGTTCCAGCTGTGCTGCGACGACCTCGAGCGCGAGAACGGCAAGATGGATAAGGCCGATGAGATGGCCGAGGACTGCAAGGCGAACGGCTACGTGCCCGTCTCCATGAAGAACGACTGGACCACCATCTACGGCGACGCTGTCACCTACACCGGTGCCAAGGACGCCGACCTTGCCGAGGCTGCCTAGCAATTGGCAAATAAAACAAGAGTTGATGGGAGGCAATGGGTTTGGCCCTTTGCCTCTCTTCCGTTTAGAATGGATTGACGATGGCTTCGAGTGCTGAATATCTGGAGTACGTGCTGGATTTGTTGGGAGACGTGCCTGACGTCACCATGCGCAAGATGATGGGGGAGTACCTGCTCTATGCGTCCGGCAAGCTCTTTGGCGGGGTGTATGACGATCGATTCCTCGTGAAGGATACGGAGGCATCGCGTACCGGGCTGTCGGTTCGTGAGCTGCCCTATGAAGGCGCACAGCCCATGTTCGTGGTAGATGTGGAGGATCGCGAGGCGATTGCAGCCATGGTCGAGGAGATGCTGAAAGAGCTCCCCGAGCCCAAAAGACGTCGCCGGTGACGAAGGTGACAAGGGGGACAGTCCCCTTTGTCATCTTTAGGAGGCATTGTCACGTCTACCCCTGTTGGTGCATACTGGTTGGCGGACAAAGCCCTCCGTCACTGTTGACCAGAGAAGAGGTCCCCGATGCACCTCATCCGGGCAAAATCGCAGCTCACGCGGTGGAACGGCATGAACCTATACTATCGAGTGCGACCTCCGCCTCACGCGCCGCTGCCTCGAGCTTATTTGCGACTACGGATTCGGTGCAGGATGGAAAGGGAGAAACCATATGTTGGGAACGATTGTTGAAGTGTTGGTGTATGCAGCACTTGGCACGGTGCTGATGGGACTTGCGAGCCTTGTGTTCGACCTCATAGTGCCGTATGACTTCCAAGGTGACATTGCACAGGGCAACAAAGCTGCTGCTTGGGTGTGCGCGGGCATATATATAGGCATTGGCTTCTTGTTGCGTACGGTAATTTCCGACTACGGTGAGGCCGTGCAATATCAGTTGCTCGACGGCGTGCTGGTTACCTGCTTGTGGTCGGGCATTGCGCTCGCTTTGTTTGTGGCTGCGTACTTCCTGCTCGACATTGTGCTGTTCCGCAAGATCGATTTTAACGACGAGATTCGGCATGGCAATGAAGCCGTGGGTATTGTGGTCTTCGGGATTCTGGTGGGCATTGCGTTCGTCATGAGCGGTGTTGTGATGTAGCCGCTTGTCTACTCGGACGAGGGGACTTGGACTAGAGGGATGGGGCCGTTTCTCCGCATCGGTCCCACGCCAGAACACGCCCGCTGCAGATGAGCATCAAAAAATCTAACAAAAAAACAGGCCAGACACCGTGTCTGACCTGCTGAATTTCTGGTGGGCGATGCTGGATTCGAACCAGCGACCCCATCCGTGTGAAGGATGTGCTCTACCCCTGAGCCAATCGCCCTGACAAAAAGTAACTTTACCACACCAAGGTTGCTAGCGCAAGCACTATTTTAAAAAACGCGAGCCTACGCCTCGATGGTGAACACCTCGGAGAGCCCCGTCATCTCGAAGACCTCGTTGACCTCGTCGTTGGGGTGGAGCAGAAGGAGGGAGCCACCACGACGCGACGCTAGCTTCTCGGTGCTCACGAGCACGCGAAGGCCGGCTGAGGAGATGTAGTCGAGCTTGGCGAGATCGATGACAAAATCGGTGACCGACTCGGGAAGGGCGCTGATTGCCTCATCCAGATCTGGGCTGGTGGCGACTGAAAGCTTGCCGTCGAGAGCAATGGTTGCCTTGGTTCCGTCTAGCGTAGTCGTAATTTCCATGGGTTTCTCCCTTGTACGTGGACGACGCGCATTGCATACGCGCTCATTTGTGGCATTGTATCATGTATTGGACTGGTATGCGCAATAGTCTCGGAGGTACATCATGACTTTCGCCCGATACAATATACTGCGCGTTGTGACGTGCACGGCGCTTTCGGCAATCTGTGCGTTGTCGCTTACCGTGTCACTCGCGGGCTGTGATTCTGGGTCTTCGGGGGATGCCACGCGATCGGTGGATGCCGGAGCAGGGGTGCAGGCCGATTCGACACAGGATGAGGCTACGCAGACGCAGGCGGATGACGCTGCTGCGTCAACAGAAGGGGAGGCTACGCCCGAATCGCAGGATCCCAACGCTGCAGTCGACGAGACGCAGGGATCTTCCGATGAGTCTGGTGCCACGAGTGCGAAGGATAACCGCACTCCTGCCGAGATTCGTGCGACGCTCAACATCACCGAGGACTTTCGCGAGGAGTTCATACATGGGGAGAAGCCTGCGGAATTCCAGAAGTACATCGTGATGCACGACACCGAGGGCGAGAGTGAAGCCACGAACGTCATTGACTGGTGGGCGAGCAACGGCAACCTCGTCGCTTCGCATTTCGTCGTCAACAAGGACGGGAGTATTGTGCAGTGCGTGCCGCTGGACAAGATTGCTCATCATGCGGGGTTCGGCGATGCGGGGCACAACGAGTCGTATGGGGTGACGGATGAGTCGCGCGACGACAAGGAGGGCACCAAGCCCATAGGCGACTGGGCCCCCGACTACGGGATGAACTCTTACTCGGTGGGTATTGAGATGGTGCATATGGGCGAGACCCATGAGGGCTATCCCGAAGAGCAGTTGAAGGCCGTCGATGGACTCATCGCCTACATTGATGCCTACTATGGCTTCCAGAGCGATATCATTGAGCACAGCGATTGGCGTACCGGCAACTCCGACTGCTCGGAGGAGTTCCAGCCATTCTTGCAGAACCTGCAGACGACGCGAACGCACGACGGGAGCTGATCTCGTGGCAAGAAGAGACGCAAACGGTCGCACGGAAGACGTGCGGAGTCGTGGGGGAACGGAGGCGCGGGGCGGGGGTCGACAAGCTCCTCGGCGCGTAGCCCTTGCCTCGGCCAAGCCAAGTTCGGTGCGCGGGCAGGACTCGGGCAGTCGTCGCTCCAGCGCTGGCCAGGACAGAAGCGCGAAGAGTGCTCAAAGTGGCCGTCCTCAAGCCCGCAGACGCACGAATGGCTCACGAGCTCCTCAACAAGGAACGCAGCCACGCAGGAGGGTGAACGCCCGCCGAGGTACTTCAAGCGGATACGAGGGTACTGCGCGGCATCAGCGTGTCGCGACACCGCGTGAGGGAGTGCGTCGCGTTCGGAATATACCCTCTCCGCGTGTCATCGGCATTGCGCTTCTGGTTGTTTTGTGCCTGGTCGGTGCGGGCTTCGCGGTCTTTCAGCTAACCGGAGGCCATGATGCTCAACCGGAGGAGCAGGCACCACAAAAGAGCGAGGAGGAGCTTGCAAGGGAGGCGA
Source organism: uncultured Coriobacteriaceae bacterium (assembly GCA_902766445.1). Classification (GTDB taxonomy): domain Bacteria; phylum Actinomycetota; class Coriobacteriia; order Coriobacteriales; family Atopobiaceae; genus RUG440. The sequence continues at coordinate 6,014 of CACXDP010000077.1, read as the reverse complement.
GCATCAAGCAGGCGAAGCAGATTGTCGCCGAGATGACGCTCGAGCAAAAGGTCGCGCAGCTCTTTGTGGTGCGGCCGGAGGCCATTACTGGCGTGGAGGCGGCCACTGAGGCAGGTCAGACGACGCGTGCTGCCATAGCGGATTACCCCGTATGCGGTCTTTTGTACTCCGAACAGAATTTCATTGACGAGAAGCAGCTGGTGACACTGCTCAAGAATACGCAGAACTACGTGAAAGACGCTAGTGGTGTCTCGGCGCTCATGTGCGTCGAGGAGGAGGGAGGCACATATGGGCCGGTAGCCGCCTCGTTGATCGTTACCACGGAGGTGGACGGCGCCGCAAAACTTGGGATGGACAACGAGGTCGAGCATGCCCGTGACGCCGCCAGGCAGATAGGCGAGTACCTGCGGAACCTTGGCTTCAACACGAACCTCGCGCCTGTGGCCGACGCAGCGGACTCGGCGGGCTCTGATATGTCGGATCGGTCTTTCGGGAGCGAGCCGTCCAAGGTCGCCGCGCTCGTTTCGGCGCAGGTTGACGGGTATCAGCGCGCTGGCGTGCTATGTGCGGTCAAGCACTTTCCAGGCATCGGAGAGGCCGAGAAAGATCCGCACAATGACCGTCTGTATTCTCATCGCACCAAAGAGGAGCTCATGAGGTACGAACTCGTTCCCTTCGCTGAGGCAATAGAGGCAGATACGCCAATCATCGTGGTGAGCAACATGTCGTGCCTGCAGGTTGGAAACGGTGAGGGTGATGTGCCGTCATGGATGAGCAAGACGATTGTGGGAGACATGCTTCGCGAGGACCTCGGCTTCGAAGGGGTGGCAATGACCGATCAGCTCGATGATGAGTCGATGGCTGAGGCCTGTGAACCCTCCGAACAGGCTGTGCGGGCCATTCAGGCTGGCATCGACATCGTGGTGTGCCCGCAGGACTTCGAGCGCGCCTACAGAGGCCTGCTCAAGGCCGTTGAGAAGGGAGAAATCAGCGAGAGCCGCATCGACGAGTCGGTGATGCGCATCGTCATGCTCAAGCAGTCTCTCCCGGACTGAGGTAGTGTTTTTGCCCTGCTCGCTCACGAAACAAGAGCCTACGCTATAATGGCAGGTTAAAATTATCGAGACAGCGGAGACAGCCCTTGATTGCACTCGCAGACAAGATGTCAAAGTCGTTCGGCGGCAACCTCCTCTATGCGGACGCCACTCTTCAGCTCAACGCAGGCGAGCGCTGGGCGCTCGTCGGCCCCAACGGTGCCGGCAAGACGACCCTGCTCAAGATTATCATGGGCGAGGAGTCGGCCGATGAGGGCAACGTCTCTTTCGCCAAGGACGCCACGCTCGGTTACCTTGAACAGGAAGCCGTGCTCACGGGTGGCAAGACGGCCCTTCAGGAGGTGGTGGACTCCGCCACCGAGATACGCGAGCTTGAGCATGCGATTGCCCAGATGGAGGAGCAGATTGCCAACCATGAGCCGGGAGACGAGCTGAATCGCCTTCTCGAGCGATATGGGCACGCGCAGGATCGCTTTGAGCGCCTGGGTGGTTACGAGCTTGACTCGCGCGCCAAGGCCATACTTGCCGGCCTCGGATTTCCCCAGAAGGACTTCGACAAGCCAGCCGCGGACTTCTCAGGTGGATGGCAGATGCGCATCGCGCTCTCGAAGCTGCTGCTCCGCCATCCTGACCTGCTGCTGCTCGACGAGCCCACCAACCACTTGGACCTCGAGAGCGTGCAGTGGCTGGAGTCCTTCCTCTCGTCCTACGACGGTGCGGTGCTGCTCGTAAGCCACGACCGATCCTTCATGGACGCCTGCGTGAGCCATGTGGCCTCGCTGGAAAACAAGCGTCTCTACACGTATGCGGGCACCTATTCCAGCTACCTCAAGCAGCGCGAGGACAACCTCGAGCAGCTTCGCGCGAAGCGCGCGGCCCAAGAGCGCGACATAGCGCACATGGAGACGTTCATCGAACGCTTTCGCTACAAGCCGACCAAGGCGAAGCAGGTGCAGGAGCGCGTACGCAGGGTCGAGAAGATTCGCTCGGAACTCGTGGTGCTGCCTCAGTCGCACCAGACCATGAACTTCTCCTTTCCCAAGCCTCCGCGCACGGGTGACAAGGTCGTGGAGCTTTCCGACGTGTCAAAGAGCTTCGGTTCCAATCACGTGTACCGAAACCTTGACCTTACGTTCTATCGGGGCGACCACGTGGCGCTCGTCGGACCCAATGGCGCCGGCAAGTCGACCCTGCTCAAGCTCATCGCACAGGTGCTCGCGCCTGATCGCGGACGAGTGGAGCTGGGCAAGGACGTGAGCAGCGCCTACTACGCGCAGCATCAGCTTGAGGCGCTCAATCCCGCAAACACCGTCATGGGCGAGATGGATTCGGTGGCTGCTGGCTGGACCAGCTCGGAGGAGCGCCGTCTGCTCGGTGCGTTCCTCTTTCATGGGGACGACGTCCTCAAGCGTGTCTCCGTCCTCTCGGGAGGGGAGCGGGCGCGTCTCGCCCTCGCAAAGATGCTCGTCGCTCCTGACCCGCTCCTTCTGCTCGACGAGCCTACGAACCACCTGGACATCGATTCCGTCGACGTGCTTGAGCGCGCGCTCAAGGACTTCGCGGGCACCATCGTGCTGATCAGCCACGACGAGCACCTCGTGCGCGCGATATCGAACAAGGTCGTAGACGTGCGTGACCACAAGGCGACGGTCTATGTGGGCGACTACGACTATTATCTCTTTAAGCGCGCCGACCTCGCCGCGCGCGCATCCGAGCAGGCAGCTTCCTCGGGCAGAGCTTCGCGGACAGATGCCGCGGCGCCGTCTGCGTCTCAGCGCCCGCAGGGACGCAACGTAAAGACGCGCGAACAGCGCCGTGCCGAAGCCGAGGCACGCAATGCACAGAACAAAGCACTTCGTTCGACCAAACGTCGGCTACAGGAGGTCGAGGCGGCGCTCGGGCCGGCTCAGAAGCGCTATCAGGAGCTCATGGACCTCATGGCGACAGAGGAACTCTACAACGACAGCAAGGCGTTCGACCAGGCGATGCGCGAGTACGCATCGCTCTCAAAGAAGATCGAGCTCCTTGAGGAGGAGTGGATCGAACTTACGGAGAAGCTAGAGGAGGGCGTCTGATGGCGAAGCACTTCCGGGAGGACACTGCGACGACCAAGACGGCATCACGTCGCCCCCAGGCGGCCTCGCATCGCTCCGCATATGCAGAGCCAGTGCGTCGCGATGACTACTACCTCGATGACGAGCCCTCCGCTGTTGCTGGTATCCGCGCGGTGGGAAGGGGACTGTTTCTGTTGCTTGCGTGGGCGGTGCGTCTGTGCGCTTTCGTGCTCTTTGTGGTTGTGATGCTGAACGCCATTCCTGTGCCTTCCATCAAGTATCATGTCGCATTCTTCACCGATTTCGTCACTTCGTATCTGCCATGGCATGCGCTCGGCACCTTAGACGTCGACACGCCCTTTGGGGGGACGTTCCGTTGCGATCTGTGCCTGTTGTCAATCGCGCTCTTCGTGCTCGACTGGGTCCTGTGTCGCATTCGTGCCGTGCTTGCGTAGGGGGTTGTCTTCTTGTTTGACATCAATCACATAATCAGTCTCGTTGGTTCTGTCTTGTTGGTGCTGGTCGCCACGGTTCTGCATGAGGTGGCACACGGGGCCACCGCAAACGCGCTGGGTGATGACACCGCAAAGAGGATGGGCCGCATCACGCTCAATCCCTTCAAGCACCTTGACCTCGTGGGGTCGGTCGTGCTGCCCCTGCTCATGGCATTGGTTGGTGGCCCTATCTTTGCCTTCGCGAAGCCGGTTCCGTATGACCCTCGTAAGCTGAGGCATCCCGTGCGCGACGAGGTGTTGGTAGCCCTGGCTGGGCCTGCCTGCAACCTGTTGCAAGCGTGCATCGGTGCTGGCGTGTTCAGGGGCGTCATCGCGTACTTGACCCAGGCGGGGATTACCTATCCGATCCCGACTCAGTGGGAAGTGGCTCTCGACATAATCGCTACCTTCGTGTACCTCAACCTTATGCTCATGTTCTTCAATCTCATTCCGTTGCCGCCCCTTGACGGGTCCGCCATCATCAGCCCGCTGCTGCGTGGCCGTGCGCGGGACGTCTACTACACCGTCCAGCGCAACTCCATGCCAGTGCTGCTCGCGCTGCTCTACCTGCTGCCCATGGTGCTCCACATCAATCCCGTGAGCATCTACCTCAACGCGACGGCTGAGCCGCTTGCTGTTTTGCTCCTGGGGTTCTAGTGTCGTATCGCGTCCGCACACAGGCCTTCACCGGCCCCTTTGACCTCTTGCTCTCGCTCGTGAGCCGACAGCGGGTGGCAATCGGGTCCATATCGATCGCCGAGGTCGCCGACCAATATCTCGAAGAGGTTCGTCGCATGGGCGAGATGGACCTCGACGTGGCAAGCGATTTCGTGCTGGTGGCTTCCACGCTGCTCGACATCAAGGCCGCGTCGCTCGTGCCCACGGAGCCGACGCCGCGCGTCGTGGACGATGAGGAAGACGAGCTTGCCAACCTCACGCCTGACGAGGCGCGCGAGGCGCTGGTCGAGCGGCTCGTGGCCTACAAGCAGTTCAGGAACGCCGGTGCGGCGCTTGCGAGTCGTATGGAGGCGGAGTCCCATATGCTTCCGCGCACGGCAGGACCCGACCCAGAGTTCTTGGGGCTCATGCCGAACTTCCTGGAGGGAGTGTCGCTGCGCAGCCTTGCGGTGATCTGCGCGGACATAACGGCTCGTCGCGAGAAGTTTCTGCTTGATGCGGAGCACGTGGCTCCCAGGCGAGCACCGATCGCGCTCACCGTGGCGGCCGTGGACCGCATCACTCGCTCGCGTGGGGCCGTGAGCTTCACCGAGCTGCTTGCCGGGGATCGTACGCCGCAGATGGTGGTCGTGACGTTCTTGGCCGTGCTCGAGCTCTTCAAGCGCGGCTCGATCATCGTGCGTCAGGCTGAGACCTTCGGAGAGATAGACATCGTGCGCGTGGAGGGGGCGCCGGCGTTCGAGCTGGACGAAGACCCACTCACGAGCGTGGGTGAGGAGGAGTTCTAGTGCGAGAAGTGCAGCATCTGGACGAGGGGTCGCTCATGGGCGTGCTCGAGTCGCTGTTGCTAGTGTCGACCGATGCGGTTGGCGCGGGCACGTTAGCTCAGGCGGCTGGCGTGACCACGGAGCAGGCTGAAGCCGCGCTCAAGAAGCTTGCCGCGTCGTACGTGGACGCAAACAGGGGCATTCAATTGCGGGAGGTCGCCGGAGGATGGCGTCTCTTCACGCATCCCGCATATCACGACGTGGTGGAGGCATACGTGCTCTCGTGGGACAGGCGCAAGCTCTCGCAGGCTGCCCTAGAGACGCTTGCGGTCATCGCCTATCATCAGCCCGTCACGCGCGAGGGCGTGCGTGCGGTGCGTGGCGTGAGCTCGGACGGTGTGATTGCATCGCTCAAGGAAAAGGGGCTTGTTCGCGAGACGGGAAAGGATGCGCGGCAGGCAGCGCTCTTTGGTACGACGACGCGCTTCCTCGAGACTTTCGGTCTGCGTGATCTGAAGGACTTGCCTCCGCTCGAGGACTTTGCGCCTGACGAAGAGTCGCGTGCGTTCATCCGCGAGCGGCTCTCGGGCGGCGCAAGCTCCATGGAGCTGGAGGAAGTCGCCGAGGACCTGGAAGAGGAGCGCGAGCTGCTTGATGGCGCGCTCGCTGAGGACATCGAGGAGAGGGACGTGCCCGCGGGGCCGCCCTCCGATGGGGGAGGCGAGGCGGATGGCGTCTAGCGAGGAGCGCATCGTGCCCATGCGCCTGCAGCGCTTCCTCGCCCGCGCGGGCGTCGCGAGCCGTCGGGGTTCGGAGACGCTCATGTCGGCAGGGCGCGTGCGCGTCAACGGGCAGGTCGTGCGTGAGATGGGCAGCAAGGTGGACCCTGCGACCGACGTTGTGGAGGTGGACGGTGCGGTGGTGCGCCTCGCGCAAGGGCCTTGTTTTCTGGTGCTCAACAAGCCT
>CACXDP010000076.1 GCA_902766445.1 uncultured Coriobacteriaceae bacterium | reverse complement strand
ACCGACGGCATGAGGGACCGCTATGGCCTTTGAGGTCGTCGCGTCCGCCGAGTTCAACGCGCTCCTGGACGAGGCAGTCGCATTCCGCGTCGACAATTATGGGCTTCGAAGTGCAAGGAGACTCCTCAATGCCGTCGACAACCTCAGCGATCATCTCGCCGACAATCCGCATATGGGAAGGGTTGTAGAAGACGACGCCGATGACGCAACGCCCCTGCGTTGGGTGCGCGTGGACTCCTACATCGCAGCCTATCGTGTCCACGAGAATCACGAGCAGGTTGCCCTGCTCAAGCTCTTTTCTGCAACCTCGAACTGGCGCAGGAGGGTCTTGCACTAGCAGAGCGTCAATAATGGTACAAAAGCGCATCGAAGCACGCGACCTCAACGACGGTCGACACGACGTCGGCGACGTCATCTCGACAGCGGTTGAGCATGGCAGGGAATAAGAAATAGGCATTTGCAATGTAGCGCTTGTAGTACCAAAGTATAGGCAAGCAGTCTAGCCAGGACGGAGGAATGATGAAAAGAGTTGCCTTTACCGCAGCCGCTGTGGCGCTGTCCCTTTCGATCGTTGGTTGCTCTGGAGGTGCGAACGGCACCGAGGTGTCTGAGTCCTCGCCTGAACCAGAAACCACAACGATGGTTGAAACCCCTCCCGAACCAGAAAGCGAGGCAGGGACGGGGACTGAGATGCAAGAAACGGACGCCGAGCAACAGGGCGATGAGAGCGAGACCAGAGAAATGGAGGCTGACACCATGAGGATGAGCATAGACGGTACTGACGTGACCGTGGAATGGGAGGACAACCAGGCAGTCGCCGAGCTCCAAGCGCTCGTGGCCGATGCGCCCCTGACCGTGGACCTTTCCATGTACGGAGGATTCGAGCAGGTAGGGCCACTGGGAACGTACCTCACGAGCAGTGATGCCCAAACCACGACAAGCGCCGGCGACATCGTCTTGTACTCGGGCAACCAGATCGTAGTCTTTTACGGATCGAACAGCTGGGCCTACACGCGCCTCGGGCACATCACCAGCCAATCGGCCGAAGGCATGGCGGAGCTCCTGAGCAATGGCGACGTCAGCATAACCATCGCGCAGCAGTAAGGAGTGACGAAGGACAGTGGGGACGGGGTCGTTTGTCCGCGGACAAACGACCCCGTCCCCCGTCCCCACTGTCCGCGGCTTAACTAACCTTGGATGACCAATAGTAGTAATAGTAGAGTGCCGCCATGGCTTCTTTATGCAAATTGTCGTAGCTGCCCCCACAGTACGGTGGTCGCGTATTGTATGGGACGAACCCAAACCGTATACCTTTCACCTTCGGCCGTCCCCTCGATAATTAGCTCGTTATTCAGCTGAGGGGCCTTTAATCCCTCGATATGTATCCGGTACCGTCCGTCGGGCTGGAGCTCTGCTTCATAGTCTGTGTCGCTGTTGCCAAACTTTGCACTGCTTACCGTCACAGTGCCTCCCTCATTCTTAGGGGCGAGGTATACGTCGAACGTAGTGTATGAGTCCAGACTAAGAGAGAACGTCAGGTTAAGGGAATCCCTACCAAAGCCTTCTACTTCGGGCGTTTTATACAACGCAGCCGAGGCGGCTTCCACATCGTTCATTTCGGGGTAGAACTTGTTCATTTCCTTGTAGTCTGTGCCCAGTGTCCAAGAAGTCGGAGAGTACTTTGCGAGGAACGGCTGTACGTAGTGCCCGTAGTTCGCCACGGCATGCACGCATGCTATTATGTTTGGATCATCGATTTCGTCTGGACGCTCGTCAACCAACTTGTCAACCGACTCCACATAATCCTTGACGGAGCAGGTCTTGCTCACCGTCTCGCCGTTCCCATAGACAAACGTGCGGGTAATGGGTTCAGCCATCTCGAGGGATGACAGCTCGAAATAGAAGCCGCGAGTCCCAGTTTCCTCGCTTGTATCGGCATCACTCAAAGAAATCGGGTCCGAGATCCGTGCGTTCCTCCCCCCAATCTCAAACACTGCTTCGCCATCGTTCACGTCGAGGCCCTCCGGCACCGAGAGGCCAAATCGCATGACGATCTGCTTGCCAAGCACGAGCTGCGCAGTCGTGAATTGGAGCGTGGGGGTGACGGGAGTAACAACGATATTGAACGTTTTTGTGACGGTACCGTAGTAGCCGCCGATGCCCGTTACGACGACCGTGGCAGTGCCCTCTTCCACATTATTCGTATACGTTAGCACATAGTCCTCGTCCTTTGCGAGCGTCGCATCCCCAAGCGTCACAGCCGGCTCGGGTTCGATTTCGCTCCCGGTGTATTCCTGATCCTCGATATCTGCCACCAAGGCGCCCGCGATGGGCTTTGGCCTGGTGTCCTCGCCAACAGCAACGACACACTCCCTGTGGACGTCGCGCACGGTGCAGGTGATGGTGGCCCCGCCTTGGGCCACGGCTAGAACGGTGCCATCCCCAAGCACCAAGGCCACGTCGGGGTCTGAGGTTGTCCATGTGGATTACTGGCGATTTGCCGTAGCGGGGTCAATGCTCTCGATCGATATCTTTTGCATGTCGCCGGGAGAGAGGGCAAGCGATGCGTCCGAAAGTTCGAAGGACGTGACGAGGTTTTGCGGTTGGACACCAAGGGTGCTCGGCGATTGCTCGTACCACGGGCTATCTGGTCCTATTTCATATTCATCATATTTGTTTTCGTTACTCTCCACCTGATACAGCTGCTTGACATGAAACTCACTTTCATCGCCATACCCAGAGTATTCGCAATCCCCTCGTATCATTTCGGCGTCGCTGACCATAAAATAGGTGTAGGCAATCTGATTTCCAATTATATCCCAGTTATCGCTTGCGTCGACTTTACTCGTACGTTCCGCGTCCCATGTCGTGTCCAGCGCGAACCATGAGCCATCAATCTTCACGGCATTCCAGTCGTGCTCTAAGCTCGAGATAACCCTACAGTCAACTCCGAGTTTGTCCATAAGCAGTTTGAAGGCATGCGCGAAGCCCTTGGCAGACGCACGAGCGTTCGGCAAAGGCCCCGTACGCACAGTGCGCGTAGAACACGTCGTAGTAATCTTCCATCACGCCATAAGCCACGGGCTCCAGCTCCCCCGTGTTTGATGCAACTTGGTTGTATTCACCGTCATAGTACGTTACATGTGTGCATATCCAATCGTGCGCGACCTTAACCTTCTCGAGGTCGCTCCCATCGGCCGGAATCCACGACATAGCGTTCGCAATGCCTTGCGACATTTCCTTACGCATGTCAAGTACCTCGTCGTCCGAGTAGCCGCTGAGGTAGTAGGAAGGAATAAATGTTTGAATAATATGCGAGTCATCGTATGTCCCATGAAGCGTCCATTCGACGTCAAAGAGTTCGGGATGATCGAGGAGCAGCTCGTGGTATAGTCCATTGAACTCTTGCTATGTCTTGTTGAATATTGATACATCCACCTCGTCTTTGTCGCGTCGCTCAAGCGCAGTGAGAACCAGGGCCTTCAGCGCCTGCTCCGATGTGTCGAGGTCTGACTGTGCGGCGAGCGCGGCGGAGTCGGGTCGTGCTTCCACAAGGGTCAGCTCATAGTCCGGCGCATCGACCTGTATATGGTCGCCTGTAGGGCAAGAAGTTATCTCGGCGAAGGAAGCTTGTTCGTCAGCAAGGGCAACGCGGGGTAAAGTAAAGGCCTTACTATGATAGCATCAGGGACAGCGGGGACGGGGGCGTTTGCCCTGCGGACAAACGCCCCCACTGTTCCTGTCACTGGCAGATGGCCACACAGAGCGGCTGCTTTGCAGCAAAGTTGCGGTGCTCGACCACCACGAGCCCACATGAGGCAAGAAACTCCAAGAACGATGGGGTGCTCCACTCGCTGTGCACCGTAAAGCCCACAGCCTCCGCAAGCTTGAGGAAGCGCCGGTCAGTGTCCTCCTCGTTCATGTAATTAGGAATGGCGATGACGCCACCTGGTCGCGTGACACGCCTAAGCTCCGCCACGGCCTGCCCAGGTTCCGCCAACAAGTGCAGCACGTTTCCCGCTATGGTCACATCGAAACTTCCGTCGGAGAAGTCGAGTGCACAGAGGTTTCCCGTGCCGCAGGCGACGTTCTCGAGTCCCAGGTGTCGCACCTTGTGCTGCGTCCGCGCGACCATCTTTGGCGAGAGATCGCACGCAGCGACGAAGCCCGCCCGAGGCGCCACGCCGCAAGCGAAGGCCCCTGTGCCGCAGGCGGCGTCGAGCACCACGTCGTGCGGCCCCACGAAAGACGCCACGTACGCGATAGCCTCCCCGAGGCCCGCGTCTCCCCCGCCCATAGCCACGTCGTACAGCGGGGCCATGCGGTCCCAGAAGCCACGAGTCCTCTCCACCTCGGCTTGGGTACCAGACACGGCCACCACCGCAGCGAGCCTCTCTTCCCGTGCGCGCTGCTCGGTGTCATCACTCTCGTCGTAGCCATCGTAAGGGGCGCTGGGATCATGCGGCTTCTGCCGCTTGAAGCCTATGCAGACCTCGTCGGTGTGGGCAAATACGAAGTCCAGGTCATCCGACCAGCCCGTGTGTCCAGTGATTACCTTTGGCGCAATGCCCTTCTCTCGAAGCAGCCCCTCGAGACGGGCGAGCGACTTCACGGCGAGCTCGTTGTCCTCCGCGAGGCCGTTGATGAAGCTGTACCCGCCGTCCGGGCCAAGCCAGATGGTGTCGCCCGTAAAGAGGTATGCGTCGTCCACCAGATAGACCATATGTCCCCAAGTGTGACCCGGCACGAGGATGGCCTCCACCTTTATGTCCTCGATCCAGAAGACGTCACCGTCGTCGAGCAGGACCTTCTCGTTGTCGATCGTGACTTGTGGCAGCCTGTAGAGGCCGAATATCACCCTGCGTCTGACTTCGCCCGTAAGGTAGCGGTCCTCGATGCGACCAATGTAGAGTTTGGCAGTATCCAGCAGATGACACCCGTCGCGCTCGAGGGCGCCGACGTGGTCGGTGTCCTGGTGGGTGATAAGCACGTGGTCGATGCTCGTGGGGTCTATGCCGAGCCAGCCCATCTTCTCGCCCAGACGCTCGTAGCTGTAGCCAGCGTCGATCATGATGGT
>CACXDP010000075.1 GCA_902766445.1 uncultured Coriobacteriaceae bacterium | reverse complement strand
CATGGATAGGCTGCTCTGCGGCGACGTGGGCTTCGGAAAGACGGAAGTGGCGCTGAGGGCGGCTTTCAAGTGCTGCATGGACAGTCGACAGGTCATGGTGCTGTGCCCCACGACGATTCTGGCCCAGCAGCACTACGATACCTTCTTTGACCGGTTTGCGCCCTTCGACCTGCGCGTGGAGGTGCTCAGTCGCTTTGTCACGCCCGCGCAGCAGCGCCGTGCGCTCAAGGGCTTCGCCGAGGGTGAAGTCAACGTGCTCATCGGCACGCATCGGCTCCTCTCGGCTGACGTCAATCCCTACGAGCTGGGCCTCGTCATCGTGGATGAGGAGCAGCGCTTCGGTGTCCAGCACAAAGAGCAGCTCAAAAACATGCGCGAGCAGGTGGACGTGCTCACGCTTTCAGCTACGCCAATCCCCCGCACCATGCAGATGGCAGTGAGCGGCGTGCGCGACATGAGCCTCATCCTCACTCCGCCGCCGGGACGAAAGCCGGTGCGCGTACATGTGGGTGAATACGACCCTGACGTCGTGAGCGCCGCAATTCGTCATGAGCTGGCGCGCAAAGGGCAGGTGTACTACGTTTCGAATCGTGTCCACACCATTGACGATGCACGCGATCGCGTCCTTGAGGCCGCGCCCGAGGCCCGCGTCGCCATCGCGCATGGACAGATGAGCGCAAACCAAGTCGAGGAAGTCATGCTCGCCTTCCAGATGCACGAGGTTGACGTGCTTGTTGCGACCACAATTATCGAAAGCGGCATCGACAACCCCCACACAAACACCCTCATCATCGAGGACGCGCAGCGGCTAGGCTTGGCGCAGCTCTACCAGCTCAAGGGGCGCGTGGGACGTGGCCGCGAGCAGGCTTATGCGTACTTCATGTTCCCGCCAGAAGACCCGCTCACGCCCGAGGCCACCGAGCGACTTACGGCTCTGAGCGAGTTTCAGGAGTTGGGAAGCGGCATGCGCATCGCCATGCGCGACTTGGAGATACGAGGGGCCGGCTCGCTCGTGGGCGCCGAGCAGCATGGCAACCTCTCGAGTGTGGGCTTCGACCTCTTTACCCAGATGCTGGGGCAGGCGGTCGCCGAGGCGCGCGGCGAGGTGCCCGAGGGTGACGAGCCAAGCGACGTGACGATCAACCTCAGCGCCGACTTCTATCTGGCCGAAGAGTATCTGCCCGAGGTGGACAAGCGTGTCATGGCATACCGTCGGCTGGCCGCCGCTTCCGAACTGAGCGAGATTGACAAGCTTCAGTCGGAGCTAGAGGACACGTGGGGTGCGATGCCGCTCGCTGCGCGCAATCTCTTTGACCGGGCGCGAGTGCGGATACGCTGCGAGCGGCTGGGCGTGACGAGCGTGGCACTTACCGGCGGGCGGCTTGTCTTCAACGACATCGAGGTGCCACGTGCGGTGGCGCTCAAGTTGCGTGCTGAGCGGGGCTTCTATTACCCAAAGACGCACCAACTCAAGTACCCCATGCAGCGCGATGCCGAGGCCTTGCTCCCCGCAACGCTTGGCATCCTTGCCCAAGTGGGCGGCGACGACGAGTAAGCTCGGTTCAGAAGAGCCTCGGCGTATTATGTCCCGTGTCGCTGTTATGCTTATCCAAATCGTCGGAATGAGGAGTGTTTCGTGAGTGAGCTGACGAGCGTCGAGATATGTGCGGGGGCTGGAGGCCAGGCATTGGGGCTGTCTAAGGCCGGTTTTTCACATCAGGCCCTTGTCGAGTGTGAGAAGGGTTACTGTGACGTGCTCCGAGCCAATCGGCCTGATTGGAACGTAATCTGTTGCGACGTACACGACTTCGACGGTACGGAATATCGGGGTGTTGACTTGCTAGCCGGTGGTGTTCCCTGCCCGCCGTTCTCTGTGGCCGGGAAGCAACTTGGTAAGGACGACGAGCGCGATCTCTTTCCTGAGGCCATACGACTGCTGCGAGAGATTCGACCGCGGGCCGTGATGCTGGAGAACGTGCGCGGTTTCCTCGACCCACGCTTCGATGAATATCGAGAGGGTATTCTTCGGGAGATTCGTGACTGTGGGTATAGGACGCACATTAAGCTGCTGCAAGCCTCCGACTTCGGGGTGCCTCAGTTACGTCCGAGGGTCGTTATCGTTGGAATACGAAAGGATGTACCGGGTGAGTTCAACTTCCCCACAGCAGTGGTCGGCGATACCCCGACGGTCGGCGAGGCGATAGTTGACCTCATGGGTGCGAACGGATGGGAGGGTGCTACCGCTTGGGCCATCGAGGCGGATAGGATTGCTCCTACACTAGTTGGCGGTTCAAAGAAGCATGGGGGACCGGATCTCGGACCGCAGCGCGCCCGTAGGGCATGGGCTGAGCTTGGAGTTGATGGGCGCGGTGTCGCCAACGATGCGCCTGACGCTGACTTCGAGGGGGTGCCTAGGCTTACCAGTCGCATGATGGCACGCATCCAAGGCTTTCCCGACGACTGGACCTTTGGCAGATGGAAGACGGCTGCGTGCAGGATGATTGGCAATGCGTTTCCGCCGCCGGTCGCAAAGGCGGTCGGCGAGAAGATAAGGGAGTGTCTCGAATATGGAAGCACTGATAACAAGCGCGAGGAGAGAGTTTCATCGGAGCCTATTCGACATGGGGATTCTGTCCAGGTCTGACGCTGGAGTCTTGTCGAATGCCGACAAGAGCAGTGTCCTTTCGAAGGCGATAGCAGCCTCGATGGCTAATCAGCTTATAGATGAGGGCGGATACACATTCAACACACACAAGAAGCTTTCTGGACAGACGCTTGGCAAGGAGTTCGAGAGGGCAACCATGCGTTTCGTTCGTGACACTTTCCCGCATCTCCAGCATCTGCGCCCGGGCGATTGGACGGTGGTGCAGCTAGGCAACAATGCGCGTCTGAAGACGAGTGACTTCGCTCAGTACGAGCACCTCGCTTATCTCAGTGAGCTGACGAAAGCGAACCATGAGCTCAGGGCATCTCTAGGAAATGATTACGTCGTGGCACCGGATGTCGTGGTCTATAGGGCCCTATGCCTCGATGATGACATCAACGCACCGAGGGAGATTGTTGACGAGAGATATGCCACGCGCGCAGATTTGAGATGGATGGATGACGGGAAGAAGCCTATTCTCCACGCTAGCATATCGGCAAAGTTCACCATGAGAAGCGATCGTGCCCAAAACAGCAGGACCGAAGCCTTGGGGCTTATCAGGAATCGCAAGGGATGTCTACCGCACATCGTCGTGGTAACGGCGGAGCCGATGCCCAATCGTATCGCGTCGCTTGCCTTAGGAACGGGGGATATCGACTGCATGTATCATTTTGCCCTTCCGGAGCTATGTGAGGCGGTCGAACAGAGTGGAAACGAGGTGGCACAGGAAACCCTTGATACGCTGGTGTTTGGGAAAAGGCTCAAGGATATTACTGATCTACCGCTCGATTTGGCTGTTTAGCCAGAGGAGGACGGCCCCTCCATGGTTTGCTGTGGAGGGGCCGTCTCGTGGGCGTGGGGTACTGCTTCGACTGGTCCTAGTACCAGACGCCGTTGTCGTCCTGCCAGTGGCTGGAGACTCCCTCCTTGCCCACGAGGCCGTAGTTGGAGCTCTCCTCGCAGCGGTAGACGTTGATGAACCTGCCGTTCTTGTCGTAGACGTGGAAGGCCCAGCCGCATCCTGCCGGCGTGGGCTCCGCCCACACCTTGGTGTAGTTGTAGGTCCAGAAGGTCGCCCACCACTTACCGCTGTCGCCCTTGTGCCACTCCGCGTAGACGGGCTGGCCCCAGTCATCGCCGATCGTCACCTTCTCGCCCTCATAGTGGGAGGCGCTGGCGGACGTTGCGCTGTAGCTGCCGTCGTTGGCGAGCGCGGTCGCAGGCGCGGAGAGGATGGCGGCTCCTCCGAGGGCGGCGGCGAGGGCAATGGCGCAGGCGGTGGTGGCGATGGCGTTCTTCTTCATGGTTTTCGTTCCTTTCGGTAGGCGCGCGCTTCCTGCGGGCGTTTTTTCTCTGGTCAATAAGTACTACGCGCGCGGGACGGGTTTGTCTCACCAAGAGAAAAAAAGATTGCCTATAGGGGAGTACCCCTCGGTACTCAGGGGACTGTCCCCCCTGTCATCGTGACTGGGGGGACAGTCCCCTTTGGGCAATGAACAGTCACAAGTGCGGCTACTCCGTGCCCATGGCGCGACGTAGCTTGTGCGCACGAGCTTGCATAACCTCGGGCGGCGCGGCGCGGTCGCTTGTCTCGTCCACATGGAATATCGTACGGCCCACCATCACGATGCGCGGGTCGAGCGCCATGATGTCAGCGATGTTTTCCATGCTCACACCCGTGCCGATGGCGAGGTCAGCATGTGCCAGGTTGCGTTTCACGGCCTTGGCGAGATCGAGTGGTTGCTGTTGGAATATCGAACCGCGCCTGCGTTTGTGCAGTTCGTAGGCGTGTTCCATCATGTAGCCGGAAGAGATGCTCACGTAGTCGACGCCCAAACCGTCCACCTCGGCCGTGCGGCGCGCGGGCTTCTTGATGCCGTCCATATCGCACATAATCTTGCCGTCGTACTCGTGGGCATGGCGCACCATCTGCTGGATGACGGGATTCGGCGCGTCGGCGAGCACCGTCACGATGTGTGCGCCGGCCTCGAAGCACCGGCGTGTGATGCCCGAGCCGCCATGGAACACTTTGGCATCCACGCATAGCTTGAGCTTAGGATGTGCCGCATGAATCTCGCTCACGAGGTCGAGGCCGAAGGTCACGAGCTCGGGATAGCCAATCTCGACGATGTCCACGTGATCGGCCATCATGTCGACCACGTCGATGACCTCATGCCGCTTGCCATGGTCAAAGACCAGCTGCAGTTCTGCTGCCATGATTGTTCCTTTCTGCGCGCGCGGCGCCTAGCCAAAGCTCCATAGGGCTCCCCATGGTACGTTAATCCACGGATTTCGCTATGCGGCCTCATCGAGATGCAAGGTCTCCGACAGGTCGACGAGGTCGTTATGTATCTCGTCTAACTGCTGTCGGGCCTTCTCTTGCTCCTCTGGTGTGAGGCTCTCCGATTCGTCAACTAGGTCTCTCATCGTTTCGATGGTGACTTCGTTGATGACGATTGGAAGAGAGTAGTCGATGCTGTCGTCTTCGGCTCTGGCGGCAGCTTCTTCGAGCCTATGGTTCTCAGGTGGATCGATGATGTAGAGCGACCACAGGATGCCGCCGATGACGGCTATCACGACGAAGGCGATGTTCATGGTGTCTTCTGGCACGCGTGCGAGCCAACGCTCCATCATGGGGTAGACGACCCATGCGATGATAGAGGCCGCCACGCCGAATGCTGCGGTGTTTTGAAGGCAGACCTGGCCCATGATGTTGCCGGGCATCTCGGAGTAGTCCCAAAGCTGATGATCGGCGTTCACGATGAGACCCATGGAAAACTCGATGATGGAGCAGGTGAGGGCATTGGCGAGGAAGCTGATGACATACGCGTAGATGGGCTTCTCTTCGAAGCGCTTGAGCAGGTACTGCCAGAGCGGATACAAGACGAGCGCGATGATGACGACGGCCGCACCCTCCATGGGGTAGGGGTAGAGCCAGTCGCGCCAGAGCATGGTGTTGGTGGGGTCATATTCGCCTTGCACAAGGCCGAGACGGATGAACTGGCACATAGCAGCCTCCATCCAGTGACCGAGCACCGAAAAGACAATGAAGTAGATGATGAGGTTGCGTACAAGCGGCCAGCCTCCGCGCTGGAGGGAGGTCTCTTGGCGCAGCTTGGGTTGGAAGGTGGAGAAGTCGTTGACCAGCACGACATCGACGCGTTCGGAGCGTAGGAAGTACACGATGAGGAAGATGTGCCACAAGTTGTTGACAAAGCAGTCAAACAGCGCGAAGTTGCCGGTTACGAAGCTGGTGATGATGTTCGTCACAATGCAGAAGACGGACGTGAACACGATGGCTTTCTTTGCCTGCTTGAGGTAGTTAAGAAGGAACCAGAGCGATATGCCTTCTAAGATGATGGTAATCCAGCTGAATATGGTGACTGAATTGTAGGTGATGGTGTCACGTGAGGTGAGGATAAGGGCAAGCAGGGTGCCTGCAATGTTGAGGGTGTAGACAATCTGCACGAAACGCAGGAATCCCAGCTTGCCCGGTTGGCTGAACTTGATGGCGTTATAGGCAACCTTTGCTGATTTCGTCGCGGCCTTATGAGCCTTCTTGGCCTCGTTGCGTGCGGTCTTTGCACGTTTGCGGGCGGTGCGTCTCTTCTCGCGGTCTCCCATGTTTTGGGCGATGACGGCGAGGCGGGCCGCCTCGTCAGCCGCCTCGTCAGCCTCCATAGCCTCGCCCACTCTAGCCACCGCCTCTGCGGCGTCGAGCTGCGCCTCACGGGTGATGCGAGCGCGGTCGGCTTTGCCGGTGCCAAATGCGGCGTCGATGGCTTCCTCCGCCTCTTCGAGCGTGCGCAACCTTGCCTCGGCAGCTTCAAGTGCGGAATCGAGATCCTTGTCGGTTACGGGTTCTGACTTGGCGGACGCCTCCGACTCGGTTTGGGCGAGCGGTTCCTCTTCTGCTGACTCTGGTGGTGTGACTCTAAGATGTTTCGGCATGACGTCTCCTTGCTTCGACGGTTGCAAAGCCAGTGGGTTGTGGAACCAGTATATATGAACGTTCTGTGCCAAGGGTATCCGAAAGGGGCGGCCCCCGTGGGTACCATCTCGGTGTTGCCGAACCTAACGCTTGTTGCAGGCCTGGGGCCTAAAAAACGATATTACGCTGCGCCACGTAGCTCACCACAAAGAGCAGGGCGTCAACTACGACCTTGACGGCGACCTCGGGCACCATGGGTAGTGCCATCGTGCCCAGCGTGGTGAGCGAGGCGCTGAGCGCCATAATCGTGATGGCAAGCGCGGCGTAGCGCGGAATCGAGACCATGTCGCCGCGCTCGCTGCGAAAGACGATGCGCGAGTTGATCGTGTAGTTGAGCGACGCCGAGATCACTCGTGCGATGACAGTTGAGATGGCCACGTAACCGCCGACGTTGCGCAGGGGCGGGCAGAGCAGCGCGAAGGCCGCGATGTCCACCCCGCATGACACGAGCGACGACGCCGCGTAGAGCACTGACTGCCTCAGGAGCGAACGGTAGATGCGCCACGAGTCCTTGAAGGTGTGGAAGTGCGTCTGGTGGTTCTCCTTGGAGTCGTAGACGGTGGCGATGGGCACCTCCACGATGGGCGTGGTGCCCTGTGCACAGGTGAGCATCTGTGTCTCGAACTCGAATCGGTCGCCGGGCAGGTCGAGGCACTGACGCATGAGCGCACGTGGAATGCCGCGCAAACCCGTTTGAGTGTCCGACACGTAGAGGCCCGAGAGTGCGCCAAACACGCGGGACGTTATTCGATTTCCCATCCGGCTCTTCCATGGGACGTCGTCGCCGTCAAAGGTGCGCACACCCATGATGAGGGCAGAATCCTCTCTCTCGAGCGCCTCGCGTACGCGCTCGATGCAGTCGGGCGTGTGCTGTCCGTCGGAATCTGCCGTCACGACGCCGATGGCCTCGGGCCAATGGTCGAGTACGTGTGCGAAGGCGTTCTTGAGTGCCGCGCCCTTCCCGCGGTTGACCTCATGGACGAGTATGATGTCTCCGGCCTCGTCGTGCAGATAACGTGACGCGTTGCCAAAGACCTCGGCATAGGCAGGGCCGCTTCCGTCGTCGATGAGCACTATTGGCCCCATAGAGCGTGCGCCAAGGTCTGCCAGGAGCGCGATCAAACGCTCGTCAGGCTCGTATGCGGGGATGACGATGGGTATGCAATTCATGGGCACCTTCTTGACGCGGGTTAGAACGGCCCGATTATACCTTGTTTTTCACGCAAAGCGGGTGCACGCTTCGCTCCATTACGCTAACCTTGTAAGTTCATTGTCGAGTTCGGAATGTATGGAGGGGATTTCCGTGCACAAGCAAGGCGTGCCGCAGGAGATGCGGCAAGAAAACCGATTGGGGCCGGCACGAATCATTCGTCGCTTCTTTGGGGTGTTGTTCACTGTGATACTGGGGCTGTTGCTCGTTCTCGTGGGCATCGTCTTTCTTCTGTGCAAGGGGCCATCAGAGTCCGCGCGTACTCTCACGGTGACCACCTTCCTTGAGACGGGGTCCTTCAAGTTCATCCCGGGTCTCTTCCTCTCGAGTGAGGAGATTACCGAGATCGTCAACAAGACCGCCATGAAGGAGATGGACACCAGTGTGCTCGACGCGTCACTTGTTGACGCGAGCCAAACCGGTCAGGATGCGGCTTCGCTCGATATGAACGCGATCGAGATTAAGGAGATCTTGGGCCGTACTTACTATGCGAAGCTCATGATTGTCAACGATCCGTCTCGCGTCAAGATTGGTGGTTCCGTGCCCTTCGGCGACAGCTGGAATCTCGACGAGATCGTGAACGGGAACGGCTGCGTCGCGGGTGTCAACGGAGGCTTGTACGCAAACATTACCGGCACTGGCGGTGCCCCGCGCGGTGTCGTGGTGAAGGATCACGAGATACTGTGCATGGACATCTATGATGAGGAAGGTCTCTTCCTCATTGGGTTCGACGATACGAACCTCTTGAATATCGTTGACATCCACGAGATGGGCGAGGATGAGATTCGCCAGATGGTGGCCGACCGCCACATCCGAGACGCGATTTGCTTCCAAGACGAAGCGTCAGACGCAAACAACCACTTCGTGCCACTCGTAATCAACGGACAACCGCGCGAGCTCGAGGGCTTGGGATCAGGCGCTAACCCGCGCACGGCTGTGGGACAGCGAGCCGACGGTGCCGTCCTGCTGCTCGTGACGGACGGTCGCGGGGCAAGTGGACACTTGGGTGCGACTGCGTCCGACCTCATCAACATCATGATGGAGAACGGCGCGGTAAACGCCGCCAACCTTGACGGCGGCAGCTCGTCGAGCATGTACTACAACGGCCAGTACGAGATGACGAGCGTTACACTCATGTATGCTAACGGTTCGTGGACCATGCCCACGGCCCTTGTCGTGGAGCCGAGGTGAGGCAGATGACGGACAAGAAGGATGAGATGATGGCTGCCAGTGACGTGACCGAGGAGGTATCCTCGCCCATGACGAGGAGACGGGGCGTGCGACGCCGCACTTCGACCAAGCGGCCCGCAGCGGATCAGCGCGTAAGGGTTGCAAATGCCGAAGCAGAGAGCGGCGATTACCAGGAGACAGACGCCCAGCGACGTGCGCGCGCTCAACGCCGAGCCCGTGCGCGCAGGGCGCAGGAAGTGCGGCTTGCAAACGAAGAGCGGCAGGATCAGGAGGCACGCCGAAGCGCGGATGCAAACGTCGGGGTGGTGCCGGTGGTGCAGACGCGACCCTTGCCAGTGCGTGACGATGAGGGTCGTGATGACGGTGTGCGCAAGTCGGGCAGGCCTGTGCCAGTGCCCCTGCGTGAGCCGGAGACCCCACTGGCGCCCGAGCCCATGGCTACTGTCGAGCCCGAGCCGGTTGCACCTGAAGCGGCAGCGGCTGATGTCGACGCTTCCGCGCCAGGGCCGGAATTTGAGCCGGTAGCTGTCAAGCCGATACCTGTTCGTTCGCGCGGAGCGGCATCGCGTATCGAGCAGCCCGTGCTTGAGGACGAACCGGAAGTCTTCGAAGAAGAGGCGGAGGACGTACCCGAGGACGTGCTGCTTGATGACGATGATTTCGATGATGATCTCGATTACGAGGAATATGAGCAAGATATGCAAGACGAGCCGGAGCTCGCGCGTCGACGACTTGCCACCGAGCCGCTACCTGATCCCATGGACGATCCCGAACCAGAATCCGAGCCGGAGTCTGCACCGCGCACGATTGCGCGTAGTCGTCAGCCGCGTATGAGCAAGGTACCGGCAGCACGTCAGGCACCTCAGCACCTCATCGAGCAGAGCAGGGCGCGGTCACAGCGTCGTGTGCCGGTATTTTGGATTTGCTATGCCATGCTGGTGGCTGCGATTGTGATCTTTGGCGCCATTACGCTTACATACACCTACGACAGTCTCGTGCGCTACGAGAACTCTCAGCCACAGACGTTCGTTGACAACCTCGTGAACGACCTCAAAGCTGGGGGCGATGTTGCCGCCAAGCGTCGCGATCAGTGCATCCGCGAGGACAACATCGGTGAGTATGATTCGCTCGAGATGCTCGATAAGCGCTTCGATGAGGGCGTGGGCAAGGCGAATTACCGCGTGGAGGAGGGCGGAATCGCCTTCGACACCAGCGCACCCATATACACCATCTACGCTGACGATGCTCCCTACCTCACGATACATCTGGAGCCAAAGAGTACCTACGTGCGATTGGGTCTCTTTACCATTACCGATTGGGACGTGACGCATACGCTGGTCTATACCCCGAATATGTCGAAGACCGCCGAGGCGAGCATCGACGAGGGCCTGAGCTACGACGTCTCTGTGACCGAGAACGCCAACGTCATCATCAACGGAAAGCAGCTCGACAAGAGCGCGACTGACGGCACCGAAACCCCTCTGCCCGGATTCGAGTATGCGGCACAGTTCGTGGACGTGCCCAAGGCCGTGACCTACCACCTTACTGGCCTCATGAGTGAGCCCGAGGTATCGGCTACCAACTTCGAGGGTCAAGAGATCGAGCTCTTGCGTACGGGCACGAGCATCGCTGCTGCATCGCTTGCCACGCCCAACCGCACTCCTGACCAACTGCCCATCGATCCGCTCCAAGTGGCGGAGACTTGGAGCCTGCTCATGACGAATGACCTTGGTGGCGGTATCGGTGAGGTCACCTCGTTCCTCATTCCGGGGTCGGAGCTCTACGACCAAGCGAATGCCTTCGTAAACAGCGTTGACATCACCTTTGTGTGGAGCCATTCGTTCACGGGATTCAGCAACGAGTCCGTGACGAACTGCATCATGTACAACGATGCGCTCTTCTCTTGCGACGTTCGCTGCGACAAAAACATGACCCTCGGCGGAGGAGAGTATCGCGTCGACGAATTCGCAAACCGGATGATCTTTGCCTATATCGACAACAACGTCGTGGACACCCCGGGTTGGTATCTGGTGAACATGCAGGCGATCACTGACTACGACACCTCGACGACGGGGGATTCCACCACGGGCGCCACGACCACGAACACGACGGCGAACGGCACGACCACGAACGGCACGACGGGCACGACCACGAACGGCACGACGGGCACGACCACGAACGGCACGACGGGCACGACCACGAACGGCACGACGGGCACGACCACGGGTGGCACAACCACGGGTGGTACAACCACAGGCAACAACACCACGACGGGTACAAACAAGGACACCAACACGAATGCGACCGACACGGGCGACGACATGTACGACGACACGTATGACTACGACGTCTACGGTTCCGATGACTACGGTACCATCTAGCCAAAGGCTGAAAGGAAGTCCTTCTTGACAAGCGCGGCGCACTCACGCAGGAGTGAGTGCGCCGTTTGTCTTACTGCACGATGCAGTCGTATCGTACGAGCTTGCCCATGAGCGAGTGGCTCGGACGCACGTCTGCGAGATGAGCACCCCTGGCTGGGCGCTTTATCACCACCTTGCGCGGGCCAGCCGCGAGGGCTGCATGCAGAAGGGCACCAGCTTCCTCTTCCGTGCAGGGTCGTTCAAGGGAGCGCAGCAGCTGGAGCTTCTTGTTTGTCGCCGCATCCTTGCGCTTCGCGGGAAACATCGGATCGAGGTACACCACGTCTGGTGGCGTGCTGAGCGTAGCCAGCCCCTCTTTCGCGTCCCCCTCAACCAGTTGCATTCGTCCTACAGCCTCAGCAAGACGCGAATCCTGTGCAGCACGCTGCAGTGAGTCGCGCAAAAGGGCTGCGATGCTCTGATCGCGTTCAAAGAGCGTGACCGCAAAACCCGATGCGGCGAGCAACAACGCGTCTTCGCCGAGGCCGGCCGTGGCATCCACCGCGGTCGGCATACGCGTTCCGCGCACGCGGGCAGCTCGCACGAGCAACTCGCGACGCAAGTTCGAAGGGCGAAGCCTAGGCAACATGCGCGTGAGGTCTCCGCGCAACCAGAGCCCATCCCGCTCTAGGGCGAGACTTCCATCCGCGCAGGTGACGAGCCGTGTAGTGTCGTGGGCAGGTTCGTCTGGTTCGTCGTCTGGTGTTGTTCGTCGTTCTCGGCTCATTAGAAGACCTGCGCGATCATGCAGACGTTCGTATTTGTCTCAAGGCCGTTCGTGAGGGGGGACGAGATGGGATCGCCAGCGGTTATCACCACGATGTCGTCCTTTTTTACGAGGCCGTTTACGCGTGACTTCCTCAGCGCATCGTAGCAGATTGCGGCGACGTTCTCCTGATCGGTGGTCAGGATGCCTTGCACACCCCAATAGAAGCAAGTGCGCCGAATGGTGTTCTCGCTGGACGTGGATGCGATGATGGGAAACTTTGGACGAAAGACGCTCATGATGCGAGCTGTACGCCCTGTGGAAGTGGGGCAGAGGATGGCGGTGGCACCTACACGCTGGGCCGTCTCGACGGCCGCAAAGCTCGTTGCGCTGCTTATGTTGTCCAGACCATCCCTCTCGTGATAGATGTGGCGCTCGTCGAGATGCTTCTCGGCCTGTAGGCACACCTCGGACATTACCTTCACGGCATTGACCGGGAAGTCGCCTGCGGCTGTCTCGCCGCTGAGCATGACGCAGTCGGTGCCGTCATAGATGGCGTTGGCGACGTCGGTGACCTCGGCACGCGTCGGACGCGGGTTGTGGACCATCGACTCGAGCATCTGCGTGGCTGTGATTACCGGTTTATAGGCTTGGTTGCAGCGCTCAATGATTTGTTTTTGCAGATAGGGGACTTCGGCGGGCGGTACCTCGACACCTAGGTCGCCACGTGCCACCATGATGCCGTCCGATTCGTGCAGGATCTCTTTGAAGTTCTGGAGTGCGAGGGCGGATTCAATCTTGGCAATGATAAGCGTCTCGGGCGATTTGGCTTCCTTGCAGAGGCTGCGTATCTCGCGTACCGCATCGGCGTCGCACACGAATGAAGCGGCAATGGCGTCGGCGTGCATCTCGCAGGCGAAACGAATGTCAGTCTTGTCCTGCTCGGTGACAGCGGGCATCTGCGTGACGACGTTGGGCACGTTGATGCCCTTGCGCTCTCCGAGGTAGCCGCCGTTGATGACCTCGCATATGATGTCGGTGTCCTGAACGTCGGTTACCTTTACTTCGATGAGGCCGTCATCTATGAAGATTCGCGTCCCAACGCTGACAGCTGCCGGGAGCCCGTCGTAGGTGATGTGGATCTGCTCGTCGGTACCTTCGACGGAGCGTGTGGTGAGGATCACGGTACTGCCAGTCTGCAGATGAACCTGCTCGTGGTTGCGGTTGAGGCCGCAACGAATCTCTGGCCCGCGTGTGTCCACCATGATCGCGATGGTGGTGTTCAGCTCGGAGGCGATGCGCCGTGCGCGCTCGATGTTGCTTCGGTGGTATTCGTGGTCACCATGCGAGAAGTTGAGGCGCGCGACGTTCATGCCCGCCTTAATCATGGCGGAGAGGACCTCGTCGTCCTCTGTAGACGGTCCCATGGTGCAGACGATTTTTGTGCGGTTTGCGGATGCCATGCGTGGCTCCCTTCGACGTGGCTCCCTTCGACCTATTCCAGCAAAATCCAGTTTAGCCGAAAAGTACGGTTTTGTATTCCTCCGCCGCCTACGGTTTGAGACCTCGCGGCCGCGTTGCTCACGCGCTACCATGGAGAAGCTCACCCATCATAGTG
>CACXDP010000074.1 GCA_902766445.1 uncultured Coriobacteriaceae bacterium | reverse complement strand
GAAGAGAGAGATGTTTGCACACAACATTCAAGTGGTAGAACGTGACAAGAAAGTGCCCTTCTCTAGCCTTTTTGGAATTCTTGGTGGTAGGAAATGAAATACGTCTACTGGGATTCATGTTGCTTTATTGACCCCACCTTAAGTATATATAACCCCGCCACTTGCAAGATAACCAGTAATCCGTAGAATTATTGCGGATATACTGTAGAAAAGCTACGGCAAAGACTGTCCATAGGAAAGAGTGGATAGCCAAGCGCGACGAACGTCTTAGGGTCTTAGGGAGGACTAGATGCTCAGGAAGTTCTCGGTAACAAACTTCAAGAATTTCGAAAACAAGCTGACCTTCGTTCTAGACAATCCGGCGAACTACGGCTTCAATACCAGTGTCGTACGCGATGGCGTCAAGACAAAGGGTCTGATATACGGCATCAATGGAAGCGGGAAATCGAACCTCGGGCTTGCGCTGTTCGACATCATTATCCACCTTACGGACAAGGAGAGAATTCAACCACGATATCATCCTTACATGAACTTGTACTCAAAGAAGCCTGTCGCTGAGTTCGAATATGTGTTTGAGTTTGACGGTAGCGAAGTTGTCTATCAGTATGCCAAGACGAGCGCGACGGATCTCGTAAGCGAGAAGCTCATGATCAACGACGTGGAGGTTCTTAGCTACGATTTCGCAAGCAGGCGCGGACACGTGGAACTGGCTGGTGCGGAATCGCTGCAAATCAACTCGTCGCTTCCAGGAGCGAAGGACGTGCTGTCCCGCGTGAAGCTTGCCTGGAACAATACCATATTGCAAGATGACGCGACAAACCGTGCTTTCGCGTCCTTCATGTCCTTTGTGGACCGCATGCTCATGTTCTTTTCGCTTGACCAGAATGGATATCAAGGTCTAATCGTTGGCCACGGAGACGCCACGCAAAGCATAATACAAGCTGGCAAGCTCGATGATTTCGAACGTTTTCTCTCAAGCCAAGGTATCGATTACAATCTGATTGCAGTGGATGTCAACGGTGGGCAACGGCTGTACTGCCGGTATAATGGAAAAGACGTACCCTTTATGTCCGTGGCATCTACGGGCACACGATCTCTTGCGCTGTTTTATCACTGGTACATAATGATGTCAGAAGCCTCTTTCGTGTTTATCGATGAGTTTGACGCGTTCTATCATTTTGAGCTTGCGGAACAAATCGTCTCGATGATAAGGGACTTACAGGGACCCCAGGTCTTCCTGACAACCCACAATACGGATCTCATGTCCAACGAACTGCTTCGTCCCGACGCGTACTTCTACCTTCGCAACGGGTCGATGGATAGCTTGGATCGTATATCGGAAAAAGAGCTGAGAAGCGCACACAACCTACAGAAGATGTTCAAGGCGGGGTCGTTCGATGGGTAAGCCAATCATCCTCTTCATAGTCGAGGGAGAAAAGCGCGACTTTTGGAACAGCCATGTGAAGAAGACGCGGTTTTCGTTCGAGACATGCGTGAAGGAGAGATGAGCGGGTCTATCACGCATCGTTCTCCTTAGCCATACCATCCGCATGAACTCGAGTGTTATCCTGCGTCTCTTCCTAATCGTAGACCTACACGAAATCCCGTTTTTCAGCACGTAGGGGGAAGCCCCTTTCGCATGCCTCAGCTTGTGAGTCCAAGCAGGGCGTGGGCGAAACGCTCGAGGTCCTCCCACGGGACGCGCTCGTCGAACGAGACAC
Organism: uncultured Coriobacteriaceae bacterium; assembly: GCA_902766445.1. GTDB lineage: Bacteria > Actinomycetota > Coriobacteriia > Coriobacteriales > Atopobiaceae > RUG440. The sequence continues at coordinate 3,619 of CACXDP010000074.1, read as the reverse complement.
GGAGGGACCCAGCCGCCAGCTGGCCTGAGATTCCCATGGCCGAAAGCACGTGACTCGGGGCAGCCGACCCGCTCGCACAGGCAGATGCGGCCGAGACCTCGAAGCCCAAGGCATCGAGCTTGAGCACGAGCGTCTCTGAATCTACGCCCTCTACCAGAAGGCTTAGCATGCCAGGCAACCGGTCCGCGCCAACCTCGCAGCTTGTGGTCGGCATGATGCCCGTGCCCTCAGCGCAAAGGAGCGCATACAGCCGCTCCGCTCGCTCGGCCACTGCCGCGCGCGTCTCATCCAGCCTGTCACAAGACGCCTTTGCAGCTGCCGCGAGCGCCAGCGCACCACGCACGTCCTGCGTACCAGGACGAATTCCGCGCTCCTGCCCTCCTCCATGCATGAGCGGTCTTATCGGGCAGCGCATGCGAATGGCGAGGGCACCAGTTCCCACGGGAGCCCCGATCTTGTGCCCCACGATGCCCACGGCATCGCAGCCAGAGACGTCAAGCGCTACCTTGGCAAATCCTTGGGCCGCATCGGTGTAGAAAAGCGCCCCGGCATCGTGCGCAACCTTTGCCAACTCGGCTATGGGCTGCAGAACCCCTGTCTCGTTGTTTGCCGCCATCACCGAGACAAGGGCAACATCCGGCCCCATGAGGGCATTCAGCCGCTCTGGCTCCACGACTCCTGCACGCGTCGGCGCAACGGTCACCACATCGAATCCGAGATCGCGCAATGTCGGCGCCACGTCAAGCCCAGAATCATGCTCTATTGCTGAGATGACCACGCGGGTACGCCGACGGTCCCGGTCACGTGCGCCACGGGCCATACCCACAATCGCGAGGTTGTTGTTTTCCGTACCGCCAGAGGTAAAAACGACCTCCATCGGTCGGAAGCGCCCACCAAGGCAACGTGCGATGTCGCGCCGTGCACCATCGAGAGCACGCGCAGCCTCACGACCTGCCGAGTGCAGGGAGTTTGGGTTCGCCCCCGCATACGAACTTGCCGCGTATGCCCGCTCGGCCTCGAGCGCCTCTGTGCGCACGGGCGAAGAGGCCGCATAGTCAAGGTACACCCGATGCGATTTTTCCATCATACCAGCCTCATCGCAAGTCCTTGTATACCCGACTCGCGCATCTCCTCGACGGCCTTCGCGTGATCAGGAGCATCAAAGACGGCGCTGCCACCCACGAGTACATTTGCCCCTGCCGCTACGACCTGTGCGGCGTTCTTTGGAGAGATGCCGCCGTCAATCTCAATCAACGGGCGTACCACGTGACTGCTGCATAGAACCTTGAGCTTGTTGAGTTGCGTGTAGGTGTGCTCGATGAACTGCTGGCCCGAAAAGCCAGGGTTGACGGACATCACAAGCACCATATCGAGATAGTCTATGATGGCATCAAGCGACGATACAGCCGTACCCGGGTTGATGGCTACGGCGGCACGACGGCCGCGCTTATGAATCTCGTCCACGATTCGGTGCGCATGCTTGGCCGTCTCCATGTGGAAGGTCAGGATGTCAGCCCCCGCATCCAGATAGTCGCGAAAGACTTCGTCCGGATTGCTCACCATCATATGGACGTCCACCGGCAGGTCGGTGCCACGCTTGACGGCCCGCAAAAGACCTGGCCCAAAAGAAATATTTGGCACGAAGTCACCGTCCATCACATCATAATGGATGAAATCAGCGTTGCTCACGCTCGCAAGCTCATCTCCCAGATTGAGAAAATCGGCCGCAAGAATGGACGGCGAGATCCTGATTTGCTCTCTCATGCATCTCTCCTCTGTGATTGCTCGGACACGTGCGACGGGATGACACCGTAGAACTCCTCGATGGAGCGTCTGCCAAGAAGGACGTCAATTGCCTGCGAAACGGGTATTCCCTCAAAGAGCACGGCGTTGACGGCCAAGGTTATCGGCACTTCGATATCTTTTTCGAGTGCAAGTTCGAGTATGGAGGTCGTCGCCTGGGCACCCTCAACCACCATGCCGGTACGTCGCTCGTACTCCTCAAGCGACTCGCCACGAGCAAAGGCTTCGCCGAAGCTGCGGTTTCGAGAATGACGCGAGGTGCAGGTTGCCACGAGGTCGCCCATGCCGGCGAGGCCCATGCAGGTGATAGGATCTGCGCCAAGCGCTACCGCCACGCGGCTGATTTCGGCAAGACCACGCGTCATGAGCACGGCAAGCGTGTTGTCACCGGCACCAGAGGCAGCCGCAATGCCGCATGCGATGGCGATGACGTTCTTTTCGGCACCACAAATCTCTATGCCGCGCACGTCTTCGCTCACATAGACCCGAAAGACCGGACACACGAGCAGGTCACGGAAGTACTCCGCTAGTGGCACGCTCGTCGATGCGATGACCGCGGCAGATATGGTACCTTGGCTGATCTCCTCGGCGTGATTTGGGCCGCTAAGGACGGCGATGCGACCAGCACCACCAAGCTCCTGCTCGACGACATCGGCCATGAGGCAGCCCGTGCCGTGCTCCACGCCCTTGGTGAGGACGAGAATCGGCAGTTCATCCCCCACATATCCGACTAGTCCCTTGCAGGTCGCGCGCAGGTAGGGTGAGGGTACCGCAAGGACAATCGCATCAGCGTCGCAAACAGCCGCCGCCAAGTCGGTCGTGGCGCAGACATTGGGCTCAATCTCGTAGTCACGCAACTGATGCGGGTTCCTGCGATTCTCGTTGATGCCTCGGGCCACCTCAGGCTCGTGTGACCACACCACGACCTCGCGCACATGGGGCGAAAGCAACCTCGTGACGCCCGTACCCCACGAGCCTGAGCCTATGACCGCGACCTTATTTGCCATCGTCACGAGCGACCGCCTCCTTTGCCGTGCCCCACCGAGAACCGCCGCTCCTCGCCACGCATCAAGCGGATGATGTTCTCCCGATGTGCCCAAACGACCACGAGGCTTACCACGACGAGGGGCAATATGCCGACGCCGCGCACGCCATAGACAAAACCAAACACCGACACCGAGAGCGCTGCGGCCACCGACCCCAATGACACATAGCGTGTGGGCAGAGTGAGAAGCAGAAACACGGCAAGCATGCTCAGTCCCATGGGCCAGTACAGCCCAAGCGAAGCACCCAGTCCCACCGAGATGCCCTTGCCACCATGGAAATGCAGATACGGGCTAAAGACGTGACCAAACACGCAGGCCATAAAAAGCGTCGTGCCCACCCAGCAGAAGCCGCCATTGAGCGCGAGCGTGGCGACGTCACCGGAGAGGCAGATCAGCGCGATAAGCCAGCGAAAGAGCACAACGCAGAGGGTACCTTTGCCCACATCACAGGCGAAGGTCAGCGCAGCCGCCTTGCCGCCTGCCGAGCGCGCGACGTTAGTCATGCCGATGTTTCCCGAACCTGCCTTACGCACGTCCACGCCACTGAGCCGCTCGGCAAAGATCATCCCAAACGGGATTCCACAGATGAAATACGATGCGACCGCCGCGATGCAGGTAGCCGCGAGAAGCCCTCCCATAGCTACTCCTTTCTCCTGAACTTGAGTCGTATGGGTGTGCCCTCTAGATTGAGCCGCTCGCGCAGACGGTTCTCCACGAAGCGCTCAAAGTTGTCGTCAACGAGGTCCGGCGCATTGCAGAAGAATGCAAAG
>CACXDP010000073.1 GCA_902766445.1 uncultured Coriobacteriaceae bacterium | reverse complement strand
CCCCCTTCGTCCTCCGCCCAATTACGCACAACGCAGTTCGGTGTGCGTAGTTGGGCCTGTAAAACGTAGGGCCAACTGGGCTTTCTCGAGAAACTACGCACAATGAAACGCGATGTGCGTAGTTTATTGTGTGTTAACCGTCTGAAGGACAAACTCCCCCGGGACAAACTCCTCCGTCCCCCTTGTCCGCGCGACCCCCTTGTCCTTCACTTCATATCATCGAACGCATATGATGTAATAACCTCGCATTCTCCGCACCACAGCGCCTCAGAAAAGGAGACCCGCTATGCCGAACGTATCGCGCCGCTCGTTCGTGGAACTCTTTACAGGAGTGCTTGCTTCTCTTCCCGTGCTCGCGGGAGGCGTCATCCTCGCCCCGCGCCACGCCCACGCCAACCCAGACTTCACCGATGACAGCGAGCTGGCCGGAAACGAGTCCGAGTACGTAATCATCGACGTCGTGGAGCCCTGGGAGGTCGGCTTCCAAGTGGTCGACGTCGCCAAGCCAAGCACCAACGACGCAGGGTTGGTGTCGTACCAGTCGGTGGAGGGCGCCGTCGTCACCATCACCTCGCGCTTCAACGGCAAGGTCATCACATCGAATCCCACCGACGGCAACGGTTTCGTGAACGTCGACATCCGAGACCTTGCGGTGGTCAACGAGGGCGAGGACGTCAACAATCTTGACAGCTACTATTTCAACGGCACCGTCACCGTCGAGAAGGAAAACTACCGCAAGTTCGAGACCGCGTTGCTCGCCGTTGAGGGCGGAGGTGGCCTGCAGGTGCCGACGCACCCCTCCGACACCACGGGCACGCCCTACCCCCGCCTCGTCTCCTTCGACGAATGGGACGCGCTCTACAGCGACAACGAATTCCTCACGACACCCGCAAACACGGACGAGCATACCGTCGACGTCAGCATCCTAGACCTCCCAGGCGACGGAGCCGCCACGATCGAGCTGTGGGTGGACGGCGAAACGACCCCGCGCCAGAGCACGCCAGCTGTCATGGGCGAGCGCGCGCAGGTGGGGACGAGGCGCGTGTGGGCAGGACTCGAGCCCGTCTACGGAAACGACTTCATGGGGCGAGTCGTCACGGGATACGTGGACAAATACGTGGACGAACCCATCTACGGCACCCCTGCCAACGCCAGCCTCAAGGCGCTCTTCTTGAAGACGGGCGACGCAGCCTGCCTGCCCGCGGGCGCCAAACTCAAGCTCGTCGTAACGCAGAACGGCACGTCCTACAGCTGGCCACTCGCCTGCACCATTTCCGAAGGCGTCGTGGAAGAACCTGCGGACAAGAAGAACCAAAAGCTCAATGCCATCAACGTGTCCAAGACCAGCACCTCAGGCATCGGCATCGTCTGGCCGGACAGCGTGCCCATCATAGGCGGCGGCAACCTCTCGTTCTGGATGCCGCAACTGCCCATCGACATCTACGTGAACCCCTTCGGCCTCGTACAGATAACCCTCAAGGTACCGCTCTGGGGTTACCGCAACGACAAGGGTAACGACGAGCCGAGCGGCTGGGGCCGCTACCCACGCAGTTCGGTGCAAAGTCAGTGGAATCAGAAGGTCAAGACCCTCAAGGCCATGGCCGACAAGACCAACGCGCTCGTCTCCAAACCAGGCGCCGTGCAGCAGATCGACCTCTTCAAGTCCTTCTCCATCGACATCAACTTCCAACTCATGGCACTCGCGAAGTGGGACTCGGCTAAAGGTCTCTTTCAGGGCGAGGTGGCGGGGCAAATCTTTGCGAGCCTGAACTTCACCATCACCGAGAACTTCTTTGCCGGGCCAATCCCCGTGCTCATCACCTTCGCACTCGACGCGAGCCTGATCTTTGGCCTGTCGGCGGGTACCTACTCCACAAGGAAGAATGCCGACGAGAAACTCATCGACGCCATCTTCGACTTCTCGCGCTGGCATTTCGACTACGCGAACACCGGCTTCACCATGAGCTTCAACATCACGCCGTCGCTGTCCGTGGGCGTGGGCATCCGCGGCATTGCGTCGATCTCGGTGAAGGGCGCCATCACGCTATCGCTCTTCCTCGGCGTACCTATGGGAACCCAGCCCAAATCGCTCCCCAGCCCGCACTTGACGGCCGGCTGGTCAGCACAGATCTCGCTCGTCATCGAGCTCTTTCTCTTTACCCAGAACTTCGCGCTCTACAACAAGAAGTTCGAGAACTTTTATGACAACTGGGAGGGAAAGAACCTCGCAGCCGAGGCGGAGGCCAACGCCATGAGCGGCCTTGCCGACTTGTCGTTCGAACATCTGCTCGCCGAGCTCGAGCCCATCACGGACACCATGCTGGCCCAAACGCTGGAGGCGAACGTGACTGCGCCCACGCTCTCGGCGCAAGCCGAGAACGAGGCCTTTGTTCGAGACTGGAGCTCCGCCGCCACCGAGGTCGAGGGACAGCTAGAGGACGGCACGCCCCTAAGGTACGTCGTCTATACCTGGGGAGAGCCGAAGCCCGACGAGGATGCAAGCGCGGAGAAGATGCCGTCAACCGTCGCCGAGGGCACACCCCTGCCCGCGACTGGTGAGGACATGCCCGCCGAAGGGACATCGGAGGAGTCCGAAACCATCGCCGACGTCACTCCCCCAATCGCGACTGAGGGGGACGAAACACCCGAAGCGGTTGCAGAGGAGCCGTCAAGCGTCGACGACGGCCCGACACGCGAGGACGCCGTCGTCACGGATGAGGATCCAGCAACGCGCGAGGTTATTGACGTCACCGCAGACACGAACGCCACCGCGGACAAGGGACTCGAAGCCCAGGCGACAAACGAGGCGTCGGTGTCCGCCACCTGGCTCACCGCCATGGCCGACACCGACCTGCCCAACCCCGGCGTGTCGGCACTCGGCGTACGTGGCGGCATCCGCCCCTCTTCCGACGTGAGGCTCTTTGGCCAGGACGACAGCCACGTCTTTGGAGACTCCCGCATCAAGGCAGTCACCGTCAGCAATCTTAAGCCCTTAGATCACCAGTCCTCCACTTGGACCTTCCGCCTGGCCTCTGTCAGCATCAACGATGGCAGTGAGAACCGCGTGCGAACTCGCGTCATCGCAAACTGCATCCATGGCAGCGCAAAGGGCACCTCGCACGTGATCGAGTTTGTCACTGGCATCGCCGACATGCCTCACGAGGACCTATATGACTACGACTTTGACGTCGAACGGATAGACCAAGGAGACTACAGCGATCTACAGCTCGTAATCATATCCGGTATAAGGGCGAGCGAGGACACGACGCTTGCGAGCGCCGCCACCGACCTTGTTTTCACCTGCATGAAGCTTACGCACGACGAGCTCATGTATGGTGGCAGCGCCTTGCGTCCGGTCAACATCAACACGCTCTCCCGCAAGGGCAACGAGCTCATAGGCGGGGATACGAATGCATTCCATAGCATCATGAGCATCCAAATCACACGCCTGGGATTGAGCTCCGAAAGCATCGTGACGTTCCTCGACAGAAGTGCGGCCACGCGAGAAGAGGCGCTAGGAGAGGGCGCCCAAGTGAGCGTCGGCCTGCTCTTTGTCAACTGGTTCCCTACTTGCCAGATAATCGCGCCACAACACGAAGACTTCGCGAAGCTCATCGGCGAAATAACCGACACCACCGCATACGAGCAGACGCTCTCCTACTACCGAGAGGATGCCTCCAAGCATAACTGGGTCTACACGCTCATGCTGCGCGGCTCCGAGAGCGCTCATTACATCCTGATCTCCATTGAGAAATACGTGGCAATCTACACCCCCGAGGGCGCCATAAACGTCATTACGAGCATCAAGCGATGCCGGGACTATGACCCCTCCATCCGACTGGTAGAGTATCCTGGGCATGACTTCTTCCTCACTTCGTTCCCGGACGACCCCGCACAGCTCGACCTGCCCTTTGACCAGCGGGACTACTCCAAATGGACGCTTCACAAAGTCACATGGTCGAACGACCCCACGCCCGAGATGCAGACGACGCCCTTCGGTCCCTCCGGCTTCAACGTCGTAAACTTCGCCGTCAACCCAGAGGCAACCTACATCTTCTGGCCGCACACGCGCGACGAGTACGAGGACTGCGTTCCCAACGCACAAGCAAAGACGGACATGGTGGCGAGCGAAGCCATCTACCAGATCATGGGCTGCCGCATTCGTGACGGACACTTCTCCGACCCCTTCGTCGTGGCGGACATGGACACCGACACGGACTCGCTCTGCGTCGTGGACACGAATGAGAGCGCCGTGGTCGAGATGCTGCGCACCGAGTACGTGGACACGGGAGAGCGCAACGCCCAGGATCTGCCCCTCTACCACGCAGCCGACATCTGGTACACGGCCGTGCCGCCCGTGAGCTGCGCGACGGCCACGGCCTGCGAGGCGCCGAACCCCTTCGTGACCCCCGGCGGATCGATCAAGTTCCACGTCGCGGTGCGCAACGACGGCAACGCATACCTCTCGGGGTGCTCGCTTACGCTCTGCGACTATGACGAGGCGACCGACAGCTTCTACCGCGTGGACGGGGCGACGGCGCAGGTGGTCTTCGGGCCCGACACGATACAGGAGTCCAACTACAACCGCTCCGACGGCAACGGGGGTCTCACGAACCTGGAGCCCGACTATTCCCTGGCACCCGGCAAGACGTCGGTGTACCTCTGCGAGGTGAAGACCCCCAAGGACTGGCAGCCGGGCGAAAAGATGATCCTCTTTGTGGCAAGCGACGGCGTGGTGACGGGCAAGTCGGCGCTGTCGGCTCAAGCCGACGGACCCGAAGCCGTGGCGGAAAGCCTGGACGCACAGGCCATCGAGTTCCACATCGAGCCCGGCGAGTACAAGGTTTTCCAGTCGCGAACCCAGCACGACCAGGATCTCAGGCAGCGCCACATGGACACGCTCGTTGTGTCGCAAACCGGCATCGCCATGGATTTCTCGCCCGCGCCGACGACGGAGTCAGATGAAGGGGAGGGCAATCCCAGCACAGGCGGCACCTCGGGTGGCGCAGGCGGCACCGCAAGCGGCACGGGCGGCAACGTAAGCTCCGGCGGCACGTCAGTCGGACGAAGCGACCTGCCCCACACGGCCGACGAATCCCCCTCGGGCGTGCTAGGCGCGGGTCTCGCCGCCCTCGGAGCCGCCGCCCTAGCCTACGAGCGCCGCCGCGCCCAAAACGGGGCCGACTAACGGGACAGCGGGGACGGGGTCGTTTGTCCGCGGGGACGGACAGCGGAGGACAGCGGGGGACGGGGTCGTTTGTCCGCGGGGACGGACAGCGGAGGACAGCGGGGACGGGGTCGTTTGTCCGCGGGGACGGACAGCGGAGGACAGCGGGGACGGGGTCGTTTGTCCGCGGGGACAGGTCTTCCCGACGGGACAAATAACCCCCATCCTTCTTATCCAGCGCGGACAAACGTCCCCGTCCCCATTGTCTCAGCGCGGACAAACTCCTCCGTCCCCATTGTCCGCGTGACACTTTCTTGACACTTTCCTTGCAGGGCCACGGGGGATTCCTCGCGGCCCTCAATCGTATTCTCTTATCAGCCGATGCAACAGGGCATACGGCAGGCACAAACGCCTGAAACCAAGCAAGGAGGTACGCAAGATGCAGGATCGAAAGAATATGTCCCACATGGCAATTGCGGCATGGGCGGTGACAGGCATGCTCATCGGAACCATGTTTGTGGCGGCACCGATGATCGCCTATGCTGCGAACGACAAGGCAGCGGAGTCGTCCGCGACGTCTGAGACCACGAAGGACTCCAAAGATACTGACGCCTCGAAGGACGCGGCAACCGACGATAGCAAACCCGCCGACGACAGCAAGCCCGCGGACAGCGGTAAGCCAACCGACGACGGCAGGCCAGCCGACATGCCTGGGGACCTGCACATGGGTCGGCGAGGCCACCACAGAGAAGACCTCACGAACCTCTCTGAGGCCGACCAGAAAGAACTCCAGGAACTCTACGACAAGATGGACGCACATAAGCAGACCAGTGGCCTGACAGACGAGGAGCTTGAGCGCCTTGAGACCCTCGAGGAGAAGGCCCACCTGGCAAACATGAAGGCCACGCTCTCGGACTCAGACTACGCCGAGTACGAAAAGCTCTACGAGAAAGAATCTGCCGTCCAAAAGAAGGTCAAGGAGCTTTATGAGAAGGAAGGCCTGAGTGACGAGGAGCGCGAACGCTTCGACTCCCTCGAGGAGCAGGTCTACGGACAAGGCTCACGAGGAAAAGGTGGACCCTCCCGCGACGCAGGCGGCCCTGGACAGAAGCAAGACTCGGCCAACAGCGACCAGAAGGGCACGGACAAGAGCGTCACTTCATAGAGAGACGGCAACCAACGCAGGATAAACGCACCAATCGGACACGCGCGGGGAGAACCTCTCCTCGCGCGTTCGTCGCAAGAACGGGCATAATGTGGTCTGACAACGCACGAGACAAGGGAGAGGACCATGGCACAGAACCAAAAGCTCATCTACCTGGCAGACGATGACCCAGCGCTGCTCGAGGTCTTCGGCGCATTCCTGGATGCGGCCGGCTACGAGGTGCGCCTCTTCCCCACTGGCGACGAGCTCGCGCGGGAGTTCGCGATCCTGGAGCCAGACCTCGTGATACTTGACATCATGATGCCGGGAACGGATGGCCTCACCGTATGCCGCAACCTGCGAGCCGTCTCGGACGTGCCCATCATCATCCTCACGGCCAAGGACTCCGAGATGGACTACATGCAGGGCCTCGCCATCGGCGGAGACGACTACCTCATCAAGCCTTTCTCGCCCGCGATGTTGGTCATGCGCGTGAAGGCCTTGCTACGCCGCGTCGACATGGGCCGAACTCCCAAGGCGGAGAGCGACGAATACTCCTTTGGCGACATCACGCTGTCGGAATCCACGCACAGTGCCAAGGCGGCGGGACGCGACCTATCCCTCACCATGAACGAGTTCTCGCTGCTCAAGTGCCTGCTCGCGGCCGATGGCAGCGCCGTCTCGCGCACCACGCTCCTCGAAGAGGTATGGGGCATCACGGCCGAAGTCGAGACCCGCGTGACCGACGAGTGCGTGCGCAACGTACGCAAGAAGCTCCGCGCAGCAAAGAGCAACGTCTCCATCAAGGCGGTGTGGGGATTCGGCTACCAGCTCGTCGTCCCGCAGCGTGAGGGCCAAGACGATGGGCGGTAGCACACGACCACGCATCTCGCTGCCACTTCGGCTGTCGCTGCTCGGTGTGTTGAGCGTCGTGACAGCGTTGGGCGCTGCGACGCTGGCGTTCAACGTCTTTGAGCGCTGGCAGCTTGCCAGCGAGGCGGCGACATCCATCGACGAGACGCTCGGCTGGGAGAACGGCGACGAGCCGCTCGCGACGCGCAGGGTCGAGGTCATCTGGGCCACGTCCGACTGGCAGCTGGTGGAGCCTATTCCCGATCGGCGCGACAGGTCGGGGCAACGTGCGAGGGAGCCATACGGACACCTCGCCCTCACCGAGATGGAGCGAGAACTCGTCGCATGGTGCGCTCAGCAAGACGATCAGGGTGTCTTGTGGCTAGCAGACCTAAAGGACGGCACATGCTACGCGAAGGCGATAAGCCTCAGCAGCGAAGATATTCGCTACGCGATTGCCTACGTCGACGTGACGGCACAGCTCAGCCTCATCGGCGTCGTGAACCTCGCTTTTTTGGCGATTGCAGTAGTGGGAGGCCTCATTGCCGCATGGGCCGGATGGAGGGCAGGCAGACGCATCGACGAGGCAAACGCCGCGCAAAAGCGCTTCTACGAAAACATGTCGCACGAGCTCAAGACGCCTCTAGCAGCCATACGAGGCTACGCGGAGGGATCGGCGGCGGGCGTCGTCGACCCCAAGCATGCCAGCATCGCCATCGTACGCGAGTCCGAGCGCATGTCGCGCCAAATCGAGCAGAT
>CACXDP010000072.1 GCA_902766445.1 uncultured Coriobacteriaceae bacterium | reverse complement strand
TACGCTGAAGACCTGGGCAGCAACTTCACCCTGGTGGCGGGTGCCACCGCCAAGCCAACAAACACCAACCCCATCACAAAGTATGACAAGTACTGGAACACCTACTTCAACTACGAGACGCAGGGGTACTATTTGCGTCAGGCATATCGCTCAAACATCGAGTACCAGCTCAAGCGCGCCTTCGGTATCCTCGAGATCTACCACAACATCTTCGATCCCGAAGCTGGTGGCGTAAAGCTCTCCTACAACAACCAGTTCTGCAGCGCGCTCGAGAGCCTCGAGCAGATGCCTGCGGGACAAAGTCCCCAAGAGATCGACGTATACAAACCCTTCCGCGTGTACTGTCCCACGTTAGACTGCGACGTCTTCCAAATCAGCGTGCAGAGGTTTGCAAAGGGCAACAATGTCGTCTACGAGGTGTTGCAGGAATACGCTAACCGTCTGCACGGGCGCACGATCGAGGAGGACTTCAAGCTCGCCGGTCTTTGGGGCGACGGCCATGATCCCGGGAGCCGGGACCAGCTCCTGCAATGGTATAACCCACCATGGGAGGAGTTGGGACCCACCGACTACTCGCGGCGGTATTACCGCGAGGAGAATTACTCGCGCGGCGGCCATGGCATAGGATTCAACTGCAAGGACAAGGACAGCGGCCACTATGTGGCAGACATCATCGGCTACGAGGGAGGGGTATACAAGGAGCAACCCACGTTCAACTGCAATACATGGGAGAGCTTTAAACCCTACGACCTGCCAAAGGAAGGTGGCCCCGATAGCGTCTCCCAGTTGAAATACATCTTCCTCGGTCTTCGAGCGCACGACGCCTAGTGCGCTTGCGAGGGGTTGTTTGCCGACGGGCACTGGGAATGCGCCCCGATGATTGTGACGCACCGTGAACCAGCTTGGCTTGCGGTGCGTCTTCTTGTGTCTGTTTACAGCAGCTTGTTCTGCGTGCTGTTTGTCAATCCGTTCTCGATCGATGTGGCTACGAGTTCTAGCGCCACCTTGACTCTTGCTATCGCTTCTTCTACCGGTTCGTCCATCCCCGCCTTGATCCATTCAAAGAACGCGTTATAGATCATACCGACCCACAGGGGTATGTAAAAAGAGACGGATGCGTCCTCATAGAGGTCGTTCATGATGTCCAGGACGCGATGTTCAAGCCCTGCGCCAAGGATGGCCTTGAAGGCCTTCTCGTGCTGCTTACCCGTTCTGAAGATTATCTCCATGTTCTCAAAGATTGAGGTGCCAAGCGCCGAGACGACCTCGTTAATCGGCTCGCCGTAGACTTCGAGCATGATGTCAGCTTTGCTCTTATAGTTCTTGTAGACGCCCGACCTCGACACGCCGGATTTCCTTATGATGTCGGTCATCGTGATGTCGTCGTAAGGCTTCTTGAGCAGAAGCGCGACGAGGGCGCCTTTGATGCACTCCCTCGTCTCCCGGTGCGACTCCTCGTTGTTTGCCCTCAAGACGCGAAGGCGCTCGTCGGATACTGGCATGTGACGAACCCCCGTCATGTGTATGCTCCACGCCATGCAGCGATGACACGTGTTTCCTCCTTGATTATAGTCTTATGGGCATGTACGCGACAATCGCGCCTCCGGCATGGTGGAGTGTGCGCTTTGCCGGATATTTGCTGGAATGCTTATACTGTTATATACCAATATGTACTTAGCGCCTTGCAGCTTCTGGCAGGGTGATCGCAGGAGGCGTCACAGGATGCGGGTGACAGAGTGACGTATGGCGCGACCGAGACCCCGGACAAAATCCAGGCGAATTGCGCCCGTAGCCGTGCTCGACAACGCCACCGAGGCGGGCCACCGGATCGCCGGCGTCGTGCGCGAGTCGAAGCTGCTTTTTCGACAGAGCAGATTGCCAACGAGACGATTACTTGGCAACGTAGGCAAGGCTGACATTCAGCGTAGACACTTTCCTCAGCCGACTATGTCGCGTGCCACAAAAACGCCACTGGCACTTGCGTGCGAGAGCGAGTGAGTGACACCACTTCCATCCCCGATAACGTAGAGACCCTTGTGCCGTGACTCCAAGTTCGGCTCCACGCGCACCTGCATGTTGTAGAACTTGACCTCAACGCCATAGAGCAGCGTGTCATCGTTCGCAGTGCCGGGAGCAATCTTGTCGAGTGCATGAATCATCTCGATGATGCCATCCAAGATGCGCTTCGGCAGCACGAGCGAAAGGTCGCCCGGCTCGGCCTTGAGCGTGGGCGTCACGAAACCCTCCTCAATGCGCTGATGCGTTGAGCGACGACCGCGCGCGAGGTCGCCCAAGCGCTGGACGATAACGCCGCCACCCAGCATGTTTGAGAGTCGCGCGATGCTCTCGCCGTAGCCGTTGGAATCCTTGAACGGCGCCGTGAAGTGCTTGGAGACGAGCAGGGCAAAATTCGTGTTTTCCGTCTGACGCGCCGGGTCCTCGAAGCTATGGCCATTGACTGTAATGATGCCACCTGTGTTTTCGTTGACGACGATGCCGCGCGGATTCATGCAGAAGGTGCGCACCCTGTCCTCGAACTTCTCCGTGCGATACACGATCTTTGACTCGTACAGCTCGTCGGTAAGATGCGCCCAAAGCACCGCAGGCAGCTCCACTCGCACGCCGATGTCCACGCGATTGGACTCTGTGGGGATGCCCAGCTCCTGGCATATGCGCTGCATCCAAGCACTACCGCTGCGCCCCACCGACACGACGCACTTTGAGCAGCTGTAGCCCTGCCCCCGCGCATGCACGCGATAACCACCATCATCCAGTATCTCGATGCTCTCGACCGGTGTGCGGAAGTAGAAGTCCACCTCGTTCCGCAACTCTTCAAAGAGCCGCTCGAGCACCACGTGATTGATGTCAGTCCCCAGATGGCGCACCGAAGCATCCAGCAATTTGAGTTTG
>CACXDP010000071.1 GCA_902766445.1 uncultured Coriobacteriaceae bacterium | reverse complement strand
TTCTGCGGTTTGAGACCGAGGTGCTCGTAGAAGCGAAGTGCCCCTTCGTTGCAGGCCCAGACGTTGAGCGTGACGTTGTGGCATCCCTTCTCGCGAGCGTAGTCAAGCACATAGTTGTAAAGCCTGGTGCCGACGTGCCTGCTGCGTGCCTGCTCGTCTACACACAGGTCGTCTATATAGAGGGTGTGGACGTCGGCAAGGATGTTATCGTCAGGATGATGCTGGTGAATGCAGAATGCGTAGCCTAGGACGGGGCCTGCGAGTTCGGTCTCGTCGATGGCCACAAAGACGGGGCGCTCATCGTCGGTGATAATCTCCAGAAGCTGCTCTCCCGCGTATTTGCGTACGCCGGACTTGAAGAGATCCGGCCTGCCCGCGTGGTGTATCTCCAAAACCTGCGAGAGAAGGTCCTCGATGCCGGACAAATCCTGTGGCAGCGCTCTTCGAATAATCATTTCATTGTCCCTCTATGCGAACTCGTAACCATTGATGCGGTTGTAGGCCTCGCAGAGCGTGTTCATGTTTTTCAAGATGATATTCGTGCCAATGAAAGAACAGATGCCGCAGCTGAAGCATCCTAAAACCAGCCACATCAGAACGTCGGAACCACCCTCCTGAAGCGTGATACCATAGCGTGGGGCGTTTGTTTGGAGGCGGTTGGCAAGCTGGTATTGCCAGTAGTAGGAATAGATGCCGCAGGTAACGAAGCTCAGAAGGATGAAGAGGCCCAAGCCTGTGGTCTCCTGTCCGTCCCCCTCGCAGAGCACGTTTGCGTCCTGTGCCATACGATAGATGTACCAGAAGCCATAGATGCCGCAGGTTACCAGCGAAAGCAGGACATACATAACGATGTCGCGTGAGGTGTCAAGAGGTCCCATGCCCGCGTTGGATACATTGCCATATTGCGCCGAGGAGCCGTAAGCCGATTGATTGACCGTGGCTTGTGTGTGGGGTTGAGACCGAAAGCTCTCGTACGTCTCAGTGCTGGGAGGGGTGGGGCCTTGCGCGCCATACGTCGGCTGTTGCCAATCCGTTTGCCCGCTCTCCGACGAAGCGTAGGTCTCAGGGCTTTGCTGATTGGTCGGTACCGTGTTGTAAATCTGGGTACCGCATTCCGTGCAGAAGCGCGTTCCATTGGGAAGCGACTTACCGCAGTGTGGACAGAACATGCTACCTCCTCTGGTGTTGTGCTGCGACTGAGGCTGGTCCTAGGAATGAGTGTCTATCGGAAAGAGTATAGTCCATGAATCGATTGAGTTGGATGGTGGAGTTCGCCTCCTCATTCGCCCATAACGAGAGTACGGATGAGGGTGAGCCATTTCGGAGCATTGACGGAGACTACGTCAGTGGCGAGCAGGTCGGAGAAAAGCAGTCCTGCGTCATGGTGGAGGACGAGACGAACGATCCAGACGGCTACGAACGCGACGACAGCCGTAGAGATGAGCGTCCGAAAGAGCTTTCGGGGGATTCGATGCCTATAGGCCACGATACCAGTAAGCTCAGGAACGCTCCAAAAGAGGGGATGGTAGGCAAGGGCAAGGTCAGGACGCAGCGACAGCGCCGAAAGCCAGGCGCGTGTCATCCCACAGCCGGGGCACGAGATGCCCGTCATGAACTTGATCGGACAGCCAATGCCCGTGACGTGTAGCACTGCGATGGCGAAGCCGCAGGCGACGAGTGCATGCAACGTTTGTCGAGTCTTTCTTCGTAGGCGCAGACGCATTAATCCACCGCCTCATAGATGGCGAAGGCGCTGCTGATTTGCACCCTATGCTGCGATGCAATCACGATTATATTGTCACGCTGATCGTTGGGTTCACGGTAGCAGGGGAGAGCGTAGACATGGCTGAAGACTCTGACGAGGCCTTCGACCAGCTGAAAGAAAGGCTCGGCGAGCTCGCCTTGAAGCGCAGAGATGATGTTGACCATGTAGAGGCCTCCGGGGACGAGGCAGGCGTCGACGATACGCAGGGCATCCGCCTCGAAGAGGGAGGAATCGGCTACGTCAAGTGCAAAGCAGTCGTTGAGTATGGCCTCGTAGCGCTTTCCCTTGCTGGTGCATGCCTTCAGATATGTGAGTGCGTCAGTCTCGTAGATTTTGAGACGTCCCGTAGCCTCCGTATGCCACTCTTGCATGAGCCGATCCAGAAAGAAGTGTTCGTAGGCAATGCGCGTGATGGCAGGGTCTATCTCGACGACGTCGATGCGTGCGTTCTGGCGGTGCGCTACCACATGCTTGGGGTAGGCGAAGCCGCCGCCACCGAGCATGAGCAAGTTGCGGGTCCGGGGACGCGCCTCAAACAAGTTGTTGTAGAGGCGCATGTAGAGAAACGGCAGGTCGCACCATCCATCATCGAGATAGGTAGCCGACTGCATGGTGCCATTGAGATCGAGTACGCGGATGGTTCTATCGCCCCAGTCCCGTTCATAGATGCGGGCGGTGCCAAACATGGTCTTTTGTCTAACCGTGCGAGGCCGCTTTGCGAGGCGGTCAAGAAGCCCCCGAAAGCTCACAAATCCTCCTCGCCCGTCGCAAGACGTGAACGAAGGTCTTGCGCGAAGCTTTCGTCGCCGTGTGAGAGGAGCGCGATGACAGCCTCGATGTCGGCGGGGGTTGGGGACTTCTTGGGTGCAACGACGGCTGGCTCGGGTTCGTCCTGCGGTGTGCGCTCAAGGCGCATGGCACGCGCGGCAAGCTGGTGGGCTATCGGCTCGCACGCCTCGATGAAGCTTTGCTCGTCGGTGACAGACTGAAAAGAGCTCACGAGGGCGGTGCCAAACTCATCGCCCTCCAAGGTGGCTAGCCAGTTGCGTGCAAACTCGTATCCCTCAGCGGCCGTGCACTCGGAGTCGGTGAAACGCTTGGTGAAGCGGGCAAGAAAGTCCTCGTAGACCCATTCCTCTGCCGAGGAATGGGAGTCCCAGAGGAAGGGATTGGCGTCACGACAGAAGGTGTCGAGGCCTGGCGCCGGGCGCTCCCAATTGCGACGTGCGGAGTCGTAGGCCTCCTGCACCGCATAGAAGGCGTTGACGTAGATGACGAATGAGTTCCAAGGTTGTTCCTTTAGGGACATTTCGACTTCCTTTGATGATGCGTTTAAAGGGTGTATGGGTGCCTAACCGGCCCATCCACCGCCGTAGAAGGCGTAGACGTCAGCCTCGCGGACTACGTCGCCCTCATGTGGCGCGTGGATCATGCGCCCGTTGCCGAGGTAGATTGCTGCGTGTCCAGCAGAGGGGAATATCATATCGCCGGGCTGTAGCTCGTCCATGGATGTCTTCCAGTTGCCGTTCGACTGAATCCAGCTGATGAGATCATAGGTCGTGCGGTTGCCACCCACATCGACACCGCAGTTCTCGTAGCAGTACGTGGTGAGTCCTGAGCAGTCGAAGCCGCTGGGTGACTTGCCGCCCCACACATAGGGTACGCCGAGGTACTGGTAGGCCATGCTGATGATGGCGCTACGGGCTCCCTCATTGCCTTGGGCTGCTGCTGGCTGCGGCTCTTCCTGCTTTTCCTCGGGAGTTGGCTCAGGCTCGGGCTCGGGCTCGGGCTTTGGTTCGGGGGCCTTCTCCGGCTCGGTCTCTTGCGTCGGCGCTTCCTCTGGGTCTTCCGTTTTGTCTTCCTCAGCGGGCTTCTGCTCTGGAGCTTGGGGAGACTCTTCGGGCTTTGCCTCCGGTTCTTCGGCTGCAGGAGCGGGCTCGTCTTCGGTCTGTGCCTGCTCAGGAGCGGGTGCCTGCTCGGCCTCCTTGTTTGGCTCTTTGGCCTCGTCTGTCGAAGTCTCGGTTGGCGCTGGTTCAGGCGCTGGTTCAGGAGTCGGCTCAGGCGCTGGCGCAGGCGTCGTCTCAGCGGCTTCCTCCTGCGCATCAGTCTTCTCGGGCTCCGTGGACTGTTCGTCGTTCTGGGACTCCTCAGGCTGCGTCTCGGAAGGCTTGGGGGCCTGCTCGTCGTCCTTCTGCGCCTCCTCGTTTGTCGCGGCGCTCTCGTCGGTCTTGGTCTCCGTGTTCTCGTCCTTCGTGGTGGCGGGAGGCGCAACTCTCTCCTCGGTGATGGCGGTCATGGCGTTCTGAACGCCGTCCACGATCACGCCGTATTCGTTCGTGGGCTTCTTCTTGCTGGCGCTGTTGCTGTTCTGTGCCTTGCGCGCGTTTGCCTGCGCCTCTGCGGCAAGCTGCTGCTGAACCTTTTCGTTCAGGTCGTTGTAGTAGGCCTGCGTCTCTGCGATGCGGTCGGTGTACTCCTCAGCCTGTTGCGCTGCCTCCTCAAGCATCTGCTGTTGCTCGTCGCGCTGCTCCTCCAGTTCGGTGAGCTGGGTTTCGAGTGAGGTCTGCAGATCGCGGACTTCCGTAATCTCGTTGACATTGCGTTCGGCGATCTTGTCCAGATAATAAACGCGGCTCACGAGGTCCTCGACGGTCTCGGCCTCGAGCAATACCGAGATGAGCGAGGCTCTGCCTGCACGATAGTTCTCGCGCATGTGCTCTGCGAGGAGAGCCTGTGCCTGGGTCAGCTGTTCCTTGGTTTCGTCAGCTTCATGCTGGCGTTCTACGATTTGCGACTCGGTGATATTGAGCTGGTCTGCACCCTTGACGAGCTTGGTCTGCACCTCGGCAAGCTGCTTTCCATACGTATCGAGTTCCTGACGTGCAGCGGCGAGTTCGTCTACGGGGGCTGCGGTTGCCGGCGTAGGAATCAGTCCGCAGGTGATGAGCGCGATTGAGGCGCACGCTGCGACGAACCGGTCTGACAGTCTCATAGTGATCCCCTTTTGGTCCGATTCTTCTGACGCTGCACAATTGTGACAGGCAAACGTGTGGGGCTTGTGGGGAAGTCGTGCTTATCGGCGAATAGCGGCAAAAGCACATTTACAAAAAAGCCCCCGCATCTGGGATGCGGGGGCTGAATTTCGGATTGACGCGAGCTATCGGGACGCGCGTAACGGGCCCTCAACACGTCGTACGTGGTTCTTTAGGCAACCTTGGGAGCTGCGGGAGCGTCGAAGGCAGCACCGCAGTGCGGGCAGCGCGTGGCACCTTCCTTGACCTCTTCGAGGCAGAACGGGCAGGTGGGAGCAGCGGCCTCGGCCTCTTCCTGCTGCTTCTTGGTGAGGGCGGCAGTGGCCTCCTGGAGCTTGTTGAGCGACTTCACGATGGCGAAGACGACGGCTGCAACGATCAGGAAGTTGATGACGGCGCTGATGAAGGCGCCAAAGTCGATGTTGGTGCCGGGCACGACGAGAGAGCCCGCCATGTCGGTGCCGCCGCCGGTGACAGCCGTGATGGCGGGGTTGATGATGTCGTCGGTGAGCGAGCTGACGATAGCGGTGAACGCTCCGCCGATGATGACACCGACGGCCATGTCCATGACGTTGCCCTGGTTGATAAACTCTTTGAACTCGTCGAGAAGCTTCATGATGATTCCTTTCTGTGACCGAACGAGTACATTGATGCAGCGAGATAAGATAATGACACACTATGAAGGATATGTGTAGCGCTGTTGTCAAATAGAAACGTGTATCACATGTCGAGCCAAATGGTGAAGGGGCCGTCGTTAACGAGACTCACTTTCATGTCCGCGCCAAAGACGCCCCTGCCCACATGCGCCACACTGGCCTCGGCCAGCTCGCAGAAGTACTCATAGAGGCGCTCTGCCTCGGCGGGTGGCGCGGCCTTCGCGAAGGAAGGCCGCATGCCCTTGCGACAGTCGGCGAGTAGCGTGAACTGACTCACGATGAGCACCTCGCCGCCGACGTCGGCAAGCGAGAGGTTTGTCTTGCCCTGTGCGTCGGCAAAGATGCGCAGTCCTGAGACCTTGTGCCACAGCTTCTGGGCTGCCTGCTCGTCATCGTCGGCTCCCACTCCGAGAAAGACGAGCAGACCGTGCCCGCATGAGCCGACGACCTCGCCATCCACCACGACCTGCGCGTTTTGTACGCGCTGGATGAGCGCTCGCATGCTAGCTGCGCCCCAAGCCGTAGAGCTGCGTGTACTTGTCGGTGAGGTAGGTGGCATAGTGACGAACGCTGAAAGGCTCGCCGCAGGCATCCTCGATGATTTGGCGCGGCTCCTTGGAGCGACCGTATTGCCAGATGCGCTCCTTGAGCCAGGCACGGATGGGGGCGAGGTCGCCGTTGCGGAGCAGGCCGTTCCAGTCGATGCCCTCGTCGATCATCTTTGCGCGGAGCTGAGCAGCGTAGGCGTTGCCGAGCGCGTACGAGGGGAAGTAGCCGAATTCTCCCATGGCCCAATGCACGTCCTGAAGGGCGCCCTGCGCGTCGTCGGTGGGACGCACGCCGATGTAGGACTCGTAGCGATCGGCCCAGAGCTTGGGCACGTCGAGAGCCTTGGCCTTGCCGTCAAGGAGGAGCTGCTCGACCTCATAGCGCACGAGGATGTGGAGTGGATATGAGAGCTCGTCGGCGGTGACGCGAATGAGCGAAGGTGAGACGCGGTTTACCGCGAGATAGAGCTGATTCGGTGTCACGCGACTCAACTGGCCGGGGAAGCGGTTGCGCATGAGGGCGAGCAGCGGGCGCATGAACGCGCGGTCGCGTCCGACGCAGTTCTCAAAGAAGCGCGACTGAGACTCATGGACGCCGCAGGAGACGCCACCTTTGAGGGAGGTGCGGTCGAATTCGGGGTTGACGCCCTGCTCGTAGAGGCTGTGACCGAGTTCGTGGAGCATGGTATAGACGTTATTCATGACGTCGTTGCCTACCACATGTGCTGAGGTGACGGCGTAGTTGCTCGTCATCGCTTCGGAGAAGGGGTGCGGGCTCGAGGTGAGGTAGTGGGCATCGTCATCGATGCCCATGAGGCCGCAGATGTCCCAGGCGAGGTCCCATTGCCGACGCTCGTCGAAATGGCCTTCGACGCAGGCGCGGCTCAGGGTTCTCTTGCTCATGGAAACGGACGAGAGAAGCGGTACGACGGCCTGTTTGACGCGGCCAAAGAACGAGTTGTAGAATGCGCGGTTCGTGCCAGGCTCGAACTCATCGAGCAGGGTGTCATAGGGGTGGGCGCTCGGGTCGCGTGCGAGGGCAATCTGGCGCTTGAGGTCTACGAGTCGATCGAGGTAGGGGGCAAAGAGGACCCAGTTGGCGTCGGCCTTGGCCTTGAGCCACGTCTCGTAGGATTCGGCGGTGAGGCGAACGAATGCGGTCTGCAGGTCGGCCGGGACGCTCACGACGCGGTGGCGGTCACGAGCGAGCACGTGTACCTGCGTTGCGACGAGCTTGGGCAGCTCGTCTGCGCGCGCTTGGAGCCGGTCGAGAGCCTCTCCCACGCCAGGCGCGTTCAGGAGTTCGTGGTCCTCTTCCGCGAGGACTGCCAGAACCTCAGAGCGATCAGCGCTGGCTTTGGCCGGATCGAGCGATGCGCCGAAGGTGTCCAGCTCCGTCGTGGCGTAGCGGTGGGCAAAGAGGCGCCGCTCGATGCGATTGAAGGTTTCGAGGTCCTCTGCGAGGGTCGGTAGGGGAGTATCAGGCACGGGTGTCGGCTCGGGCGCTGGTTCGCTATTGGCCTGGTCTGTGCGGCTGGCGACATCCTTGTCAGCTTCGTCAGCTTCGCTGTCCTCAGATGATGCCGTGGATGCCGTCGCCTCTACCTGCGGCGCCGCGTCGGGCTCATCTTGCTCGTATTCTATCGTTGGCAGCTTGGACGGGTCAAGCTTGGATTCGGTATCAGCCGTTATGGCATCGGGGAACACCTCGCTGACGGGCTTTGCCTTCGCCTCTGCCACGGCCGCTTGGAAGTCGCTTACCGCGCGCATCACGGACTTCATCATCGCATCGATCTCGTCCTCCTGCGTCGTGGCTACATCGTGCATCTTTTCGGCCACTGCCTGGGTTGGGGTTCGGACGGTGGGCTCTTCCGTCGTTGCGTCTTCCTCGGCTTTCGGAGTGACCTCCTGAGCAGTCTCTACCTCGGGCTCCTCAGAAGCTTCGCTGGCATCTATCGGTTCGATGCCGTTCTCTGCTCCAACGCTCTTCACCGACACAGCGTCCTCGGGCTCATCGCTTTCCAAGACGTCGGCGTCTCCCACGAGTTCGTCGTCCTCAGCGGACTCGACGCTCTCCGTCGTCACGGCTTTCGGCGTAGGCTCGACTCCATCCAACGGCTCGATAACCGGCACGGTGTCAACGATCGGATTCGGCTGAGGTGCCGATTCAGCTTCGGAATCGAGCTCTGGTTCTAGTTCCTGCGCGGCATCTGCGTCAGCGTCGGTCTCCAGTTCTGGTTCTGCCTGCTCTGCGGACTCCGCATCTACATCGGATTCAAGGGCTTCTTCCGGCTCGGACTCAGGCATGGCTTCGGGCTCGAGGTCCTGCATCGACTCTGGTGCCGACTCCAGCTCCATCTCCGTATCGGTTTCGGGCTCTGGCTCGGGCTCTGGCCTTAGTACGCGCACGGAACCGGGCTCGTTCATCGGCTTGGCAGCTCGTTTGGGCGGGGTGCTAGACCTCACGGCTACTTTGTTTTCAATCTCGCGCACTGGCCGGCGCCTGCTCTCCTCTGCAGGCTCGGCATCATTGCTCTGCCTCTGCATCTCTCGCTCTGTGGTCGCAGCTTTGTCAGCTCGCCTGCGCGTCCCCCTCTGTCTGGGCCTCTCTTCAGAGCCGGCATCATCTGCAGGTTCGGTGTCGCGGCTGTCCCTTTCCGCGACGCGGGAGGGTGTGGGGTTCAAGAGAAACGCGGGAATGTTGAGCTGCGTGCTCTGGCTGTTTGATGATTGCGGCATGCTCCACGTCCTTATCGGTTGCCAAACGTTGTTCGTACCAGTGTACATCGTAGTATGCCGCGAAACACACTTGAGGTTGCTTTTTGTGCTAAGGTGAGCGCGTTCCGTTCGACGTGTGTGGTTGGGGGCTTATGTCCAAAGACCGTCTTGCCGCGTTTACCGATGCGGTCATCGCCATCATCATGACCATCCTCGTGCTGGAGTTGGATAAGCCAGCCGCTCCGACGGTTGAGGCGCTATGGGATTTGCGAGACGCGTTCTTTGCCTATGCGCTTTCTTTCTGGTGGCTCGGGTCTTTCTGGGTTAGCCATCACAACATATGGCATGACGCGGAGCAAATCGACTCGAAGGTGGTCTGGTGGTCGATGCTCGTCATGTTCTTTCTCTCGCTGGTGCCCTACACTACGAGACTGGTGAGTGCGGACTTTTACGCTACCGCCATGCAGGGGTTTTACGGTGTGGTGATTTTGGCCTCTACCGTGTCCTACGCGCAGCTCATCAAGGCGCTTGGCGCCGCAAATGCCGATGTGAAGGACTATAAGGCCGTCTGCGACCACTACGTATGGCTACTCAATATTGACTGCATCATCAAATGCGTCGGGTTCTTGTTTGCCGTTTCGATTTGGCCGCCTGCCATGATGCTCGGCGTCATACTTGC
>CACXDP010000070.1 GCA_902766445.1 uncultured Coriobacteriaceae bacterium | reverse complement strand
GGCCGTGCGCATGATCGTGTTCTCGTCACCGGTGTCGTAGGCCTCCTTCAGGCGCTGAGACCCCTCACCAGAGACCAATACATCATGGGCCTCATCGAGGACTGCCGTGACGTCCACGTTGGTGAGGCTCACATCCACCTTCGCAGTGCCATCGTCGACCGTGATGTCGCCGATCTCATACGTAAAATGCCTGAAGATATGCTCGGTGAGCTCGGTGGCCGTCGACTGGTAGGTATCAAGTGACTGCAGCGCCGTGTCATCCAAACCGGCGGCGATGTCCTCGATTGCCGCAGAATCGATGGTCTGCATGCGCGTCAGTTCCTTGTCCAGAGCCGCCCGTATGGCCTCTTCGCTCTCCTGTCGCAAGGTCTGATCACTCAGGGCCTTCAGGTCCTCATCCGATTCACAGCCGCAGAGCACAACCGGAGACCCGAGTATCAGTGACAGGGCCACGAGGCTGGCCACTCCCCTCTTCGCAGCGCATCTCATGATCGAACCCCTAATTTCCGCTCGAGATCCATGACCTGATCAAGCACGCCCACCTCTGTTGCCACCAGGCGATGCCACCCGTCATCCATACGATAGTCGACGATGGGACCAAAGCCACCTTGGAGCGTACGGGCAGCGACGTTGAACGACGGGTCAGACTTGAGACCAGGATAGCGGACCTCAAGCACCCGTGGATGGCAGACGAGATAGGAGGCGATGACTTGGGCGGCATCGGACGTGAGGCGATAGTGGCGATAGCGCCCCTCAGCATCTTCTTCGTCTCCGTTGTCTATGACCTCCAAAGCCCCCTTGGCATTGACCCCCAACTTGGTCATGAGGGTAACATCGATGCGCTTGCCCTTCACATCAATACACTCGATGGGGTTGCCACTAAGAACCTCCACCACGGGCAGATCTTTGCACTCAAACGGGGCACCCCCGCAACCAGTCTCCTGGTCACGGGGGATGCCGGACGTCTCACGATGTCGGTTTCTACCCACGACGCTCGACGATCTCTTTGGTGATCTCGGCGATGAAGTCGGCAAGCTCTGCCGGATGGGTCTCGTTGGAGCGGTCACGCACGGAGATGTTACCGGCGGCCTTCTCCTTCTCGCCCAAGATCAGCATGTAGGGCACACGGTCGGTTGCGCGGGCCTCACGGATCTTGTAGCCGATCTTCTCGTCACGCTCGTCCACCTTGACGCGGATGCCGGCCTCCTTGAGGGCATTGCCGACCTCGATGGCATAGTCGCGGGTCTTCTCGGAGACGGGCAGGACCTTGACCTGGCAGGGAGCAAGCCAGGTGGGGAACTTACCGGCATACTGCTCGGTGAGCATGCCGATGAAGCGCTCGAAGGAACCGAAGCCCGCACGGTGAATCATGATCGGGCGCTGCTTGGAGCCGTCAGAGGCGGTGTACTCGAGTTGGAAGTTCTGCGGGAGCTGGAAGTCGAGCTGGATGGTACCGCACTGCCAGGTACGCCCCAGGCAGTCCTTGAGATGGAAGTCGATCTTTGGCCCGTAGAAGGCGCCGTCACCCTCGTTGAGGATGTATTCGGTGCCCATCTTCTCCAGCGCCAGGCGCAGGCCATCCTCAGCTGCAGCCCAATCCTCGTCGGAACCCATGGAGTCCTCGGGACGGGTGGAGAGCTCGACCGTGTACTCGAAGCCGAACTGCTGGTAGTACTCGTCGAAGAGGCGCGCCGTCTCGAGCACGATGTCCGATATCTGCTCGGGCGTCACATAGATGTGGCCGTCATCCTGGGTGAACGCGCGCACGCGGAAGAGCCCGTGCAGGGCGCCCCTCAGCTCGTGGCGATGGTCGAGTCCAGCCTCGGCAAGCTTAAGCGGCAGGTCTCGATAGGAGCGCGGGCGGCTCTTGTAGATGAGGCAGGCACCGGGGCAATTCATCGGCTTGACGGCATAGTCTTCCTCGTCGATGACGGTGGTGTACATGTTTGCCTTGTAGTGGTCCCAGTGTCCGGAGGTCTCCCAGAGCTTGCGGCTGAGGATCTGCGGGGTCTCCACCTCATCGTAGTCGTACTTGGCCATCATCTCATGCCAGTAGTCGATGAGGGCGTTCTTGAGCTTGGTGCCGTTCGGCAGCCAGAAGGGGAAGCCCGGGCCCTCGTCGGCAAACATAAAGAGTTCCATCTCCTGGCCGATGCGCCGGTGGTCGCGCTTCTTTGCCTCCTCGATCATCTGGAGGTGGGCATCGAGCTCGGCTTTGGTGGCAAAGGCGATGCCGTTGATACGCGTCAGCATCTTGTTGTGAGCGTCGTTCTTCCAGTAGGCGCCGGAGACGCCGGTGAGCTTGAAGGCCTTGAGCGCCTTGGTATACATGAGGTGCGGTCCCACGCACATGTCCACGTACTCACCCTGCTTGTAGAAGGTGATACGGGCATCTTCGGGCAGGTCGCCGATGTGCTCGACCTTGTACTTCTCGCCACGCTCCTGCATGTGCGTGATGGCCTCCTCGCGCGGAAGCTCATAGGTCTGGAACTTGAGGTTCTCCTTGCAAATCTTTCGCATCTCCGCCTCGATGGCAGGGAAGTCGTCCTCGCTCACCTTCACGCCCTCAGGCAGGTCGACGTCATAATAGAAACCATTGTCGGTGGCTGGGCCATAGGCGAAGTCCGCCTCGGGATACAGGCGCTTGATGGCCTGGGCCAGGATGTGGGCGGCGCTGTGACGGATGACGTGTAGCTCCTCTTCGGGAGCGACCTCGGCCACATGGCCGTCGTTGTAAAGTACCTTCATGGCAACTCTCCTCGAAATCGCAGAAACTTGTACAGCTTACACCAACGGCGTGAGATGAGGCGTGAAGATGTGTGCGAGTTTTTGCGACTCCGTGCGAGTTTTGGTGGGTCCTCACTCGTGCTTCTTTACGCGTATACTATGCCTACAACTGATTCTTGCGGAAGCTTTCCCGCGGAAGGGAGCGCAATCATGGCACAAGACCACCTCATCACGGGTTCAGGACCACTGCTGGACGAGCGCGGGCGGCTGCGCGAGCCAGGGTACGCCTTCAGGCCGCCCTTTGACTATGACCACGAACGCATCGCCGCGTCTCCGTTGCGCATCAAGGACTGGGACTACTACCTCATAAACGATGACCGCTTTGCCGTGGCGCTCACGTTCTCGGACCTAGGATACATCGGCCTCGTCTCGGCTAGCGTCATCGACTTCGAGACCTGTACCTACAAGACCACCAGCGAGATGCTCGTGATGCCCCTCGGACGCATGGAGCTGCCCCTCAGCTCGGAAACGGGTGACATCGTCTGGAAAAACAAGCGCTGTCGCGTGCGCTTCGCCCACGAAGGGACGGCGCGGCGCCTCTCGTTCTACATGGCATCGTTCGACGGCAACGACGAGCTCGAGGTCGAGCTTCTCCTAGACCAAGAGCCACGCGACTCGATGGTGATCTGCACCCCCTGGGATGAGGACGAGAAGGCCTTCTATTACAACCGCAAAATCATCGGCATGCGAGCACGCGGCGGCTTCCGACGCGGTGCGATGGTCCACGAGTTCGACGCGAGCGATTCGCTCGGCCTCCTCGACTGGGGGCGTGGCGTCTGGACCTACGACAACGTATGGTATTGGGCTGCGGCACAAGGCAAGCTTGATGGTCATGTCATTGGCCTGAACCTCGGCTACGGCTTCGGCAACACGACCGCTGCCAGCGAAAACATGCTCTTTGTGGACGGCGTCGCTCACAAGCTTGGACGTGTTGACTTCGGCATCCCCACCAAGGAGGACGGCGGCTACGACTACCTCGCACCGTGGCACATGACCGATGACGAGGGCAGGCTCGACCTCGCGTTCTCGCCTTCGATTGACCGCATCGACGACATCGACGTGGGAGGCCTCATCAAGTCCGAGCAGCATCAGGTCTTTGGCGTGCTCGACGGCACGGTCGCACTCGATGACGGTACGCCACTCGCCATTCGTGGCCTGCGTGCTAGCGCCGAGCACATCCACAACAGGTATTAAGGCGAACGCTTAGCCCGAGCTGCTAGAATGGCGTTTTGACGCCACGTCGGAAGAAAGGCGCACAATGGAACAGTGGCTCCTCGAGAGCAACCAGATCCCCGGCGGCATCCTCATCTACTATGCCGATGGCGACAGGGAGATTCTGCATGTCAACCAATACGTGCTCGACCTCTTTGAGTGCGACACCATGGAAGAGTTCATGCAGCTCACGGGCGGTTCTTTCAACGGGTTTGTCTATGCCCATGAACTCGAGGCCATCACTGACAGCATTTGGGGCCAAGTGAAAGAGGACGACGGACACACCCACATCTTCTATCAGGTGTGTACAAAGAGCGGCACAGCGGTGGGCGTGGACGGTTATGGCAAGCTCGTGAGACGTGAGGGCGAGCGGCCCGTCTTCTATGTGTTTTTGGTCAAGATGAATCGTGGCGATGTCATCGACTGGCTCACTGGACTCTCCAGCATGGACCGCTTTCATCACGTGGCCGAACTCGCTGCAAGAGAATCAATTGCGCGAGGAACGAACCTCGCTCTCGTGGACTTCGACATCATGGGCACCAAGCACTACAACGCCCGTTACGGACGCAAGGCCGGCGACCAGATGCTGCGCACCTTTGCCGACATCCTCCGTAAGCACTTCCCCTCCAACGTCTGCAGCCGCTTCGGTGGCGACAGCTTCTGCACGATCACGGCGGCAGATGTCGTAGAGGATCGCGTCAAGTCAGCCTTTGCCGACTTCCTCTCCTGTGGCATCGAAGGCGCCCCACCCATCAAGGCGGGCATTTACTCCATCGAGAAGGATGACGACATCGCGCATGCAGTCGACCGCGCACAGCTTGCATGCGAGTCCAATAGTGCGACGTGGGAGTCGCATTACATGTGGTACACCGACGAGATGCGCCGCGAGGCAGCGCTGCGCATACACATCCTCGACAATCTTGATCGTGCCCTCGCCGAAGGATGGGTCAGACCTTATTATCAGGGCATAGTTCGTTCCGCCACGGGCAGGGTATGCCACGAGGAGGCCCTTGCACGTTGGATCGATCCCGAGTACGGCCCCCTCTCCCCCGCGAGTTTCATACCTGTGCTCGAAGAAGCAGGACTCCTGAGTAAGCTCGACCTGCGTATCGTCGACCACGCACTTGCCGACATGGCGGACAGGCGACAGCGGGGAGTCGGCGTGGTTCCCATCTCGGTGAACCTCTCGCTACGCGATCTCGACGAGATGGACATCGCGAACGTGATCGCTCGCATGGCTGACGCCCGCGGCATCGAGCACAAGCTGCTGCGCATCGAGTTCACCGAGTCTGTCGCCTCGAGCAACCCACAGCTCCTCCATGGGCAAATCGACGCCCTGCACAAGGAAGGCTTCGAAGTCTGGATGGACGACTTCGGTAGCGGCTTCTCCTCTCTCGCTGCCATCAAGGAGTTTGACTTCGACCTCATCAAGCTTGACATGGCATTCTTCAAAAAGAAGAACGACGAGAAGTGCGACATCATCGTAGACTCGATCATCCGTGCGGCCAAGCGACTCGGCACAAAGACGCTCGCCGAGGGCATCGAGACAGCTGAACAGGCCGAGCGACTCGCGTCCATGGGATGTGACATGCTGCAAGGCTACCACTATTTCAGGCCGACTCCCCTCAAGGAGATCATCTCGACGCTGCGGGCAGGCACTCACCTTCCTCTCGAACCGCAGGAGGAGGAGCCGTATTGGGATGCCGTCGCTTCGGTAAGCTTGTGCGACCTCGCATCAAACAACAACGGCCAAGGCGTGAGCGAGTCTCCCGTATCGGAGCTCCCCGCGGGGATCATCGAACTGAGGGACGACTCGTGGTATGTACCGCGTGCCAACGAAGCGCTACGCGATTTCCTCGATCGAGGGGATGTCCTCTCGACGAGCATCCCTACGACACAGACGGCACGCTTCGCGGTACGATTCGACGAGGCACTCCACTCTGCCATCGTGCGTTGCCGCACCTCCGGATCGTGGGAGCGCATCTCCGGACCGGTCGACACCGGATCTGGTTACCAGTTCTACGCGATGCCGCTCGTCTCGTGCGAGACGGCAGAGGCATTCCTAATCATGAGCATGCCCACCCTCTTGGGCGCAGGCCTGGGAACGTACGGCGATGTGCCGGTAGCCTATGCAGTACTGCGGGTCATCCTGAACGAAGCGGGGGACGGTCCACAGGACGTCGAGTACGTGTACGCCAACGACCTCTACCGCGAGTGGGGCAGGCTCGGACCCGCTGATTTCACCGGCAAGACCCTGCTTGAGGTCGCAGGCTTCGCGGGACTGCCGTGGCTGTCACTCTGCTACCGATCTGCCATCGAGGGCGAGAGCCTGCATGACGTGACGTACAGCTCCCACGCCGGCCACTGGATAAGCTATAACTTTACGCCCTCGCGCACCGAGGGATGCTGCATCTTTGCCTTCTCCCTCGCTGACGCCGAGCAAAGCGAGCGTGAACAGCTCATCCTCGCGGGCACGCACGACCCCCTCACGAACCTGCTCAACCGCCGTGGCATCGATGAGGCTATCGCAGAGAACATGAAAGGGGTCCCTGACAAGCCGTTCGTACTCATCCTCATGGACGTGGACGACTTCAAGACCGTCAATGACCTCTATGGCCATGACGTAGGTGATGAGGCCCTGCGCACCTTGGCGCACGAGCTTGTAGCCACGTTCCCACCCACGGCCATCATCGGGCGCAACGGCGGCGACGAGGTGCTCGTGGCGCTCTTTGGAAAGGATGTCGACAACCTCGAAGAGATGCTGAAGTACCTCACAAGCAGAAGCCTCACGTTCGAGCTTCACGACCAGCGCTATCTGCTGCCCCTCTCTGCCGGCTACGCCTGGTACAAGCCAAACCTCGACCTCCAGACCGTCTATACCAGAGCGGACGAGGCGCTCTATGCCGTGAAGCTCGAGGGCAAGAGTGGCTTTAGGGCATGGACCCCCGAGCTCGCAGATTCCCCGCTAAGGTCGTTGCTCGGCTTCACCTCGCGCGAGCTGGCCGAGGGCATGCCGCTCGCCATGCTCGCACATCGCCCAAGCGGCAAGATCTTGTTTGCAAACGACGGTCTTGCCCATCTGCTCGGCTATGAGGAGCTCTCGGACGCGCTCCTGCACATCGCCAGCCACATGCAGGGAATGGTACATCCCGAAGACTGGCCGCGCGTCAGTCAGCAGTTGATGGAGGTCGAGCGCCTGACCGCAAGCAATGCGCTAGAAATCGCATTTCGCGTACTGGCGAAGGGAGACGAGGTGAAACGCGTCGTCTACCGCGCACGCGTCGTCAACTCCAAGGGAAAGGGCGACATCGCCTACGCGTACATAGTGAGCACAGACGCACTACTGCGCAACGACACGAACGCATAGCCTAGCGCTGCAGGCAGACAACGTCATGGCAAGCTTCTTTGAGGAGTACCGACAGATTCAGACGGCCTACGATAGCGGAGCGCTCAACCTGCTAAAGAGTCCCTATTCGCAGACCTACATAGCGCTCTTCCGCTCGTCCTTCCCCGACAAGACCGACAGCCGCTACGAGGACGACCTGCTCGCCATCATCGACGACATGGCGGACGACCTTGCCGCAGCACAGATGGAGGGCACGCTACCCATCGTTGACGGACGCACAATCACGGCACGCGAGCTATGCCGACTGCTCACCGATCAGTTCGGTTGGCTGGAGAGCGCCATCGAGGAAGACGGACGCACGAGCTATCGGCTCACGACCGAGGCCATGCGCGCCATGGATGCCATCGACAGCCTATCGCGAACCGACGCCATCTTTAGCGGATCGCTCATGCGCGTGTTGCGTGAGGCGCTCACCCGTACTGCCGCCGAGCTCTCAGGCGACAAGAGGCAACGCCGACAGCTGCTCGTCGAGCGCGTGAAGCGGGCCCAGCAGGAGCTCAAGGCCTTCGATGCCTCAGGGGGACGCTATACCCTTACCCGCGAGCAGGCTCAGGCGGAGGTACGCACTCTCGTCAACCTCATGCACGACATACCGGCCGACCTCGCAAAGACTGCGCAGGGCATTCGAGACGAAACACGTCGCACCACCGCCGAATTCATGAGCGACGAGCGGCCTCTCGGCGAAATCATGGGCACGTACCTGCAGCGCTCCCGTGAGATGTTCACGGGCACCGAAGAGGGACGCTCCTTCCTCGACGCGGTTTCCGTCATCGCCGACCCCAGCCAGTCCAACGAAATCGGAGACCTGCTCGACGCCATTGCCAATGCACCGGCATTCGAAGGCATGGAATGGGAGCAGCGTCGCAGGCTCGGCGACGCCTGGAGCCAGGTAAGCCAAGGCATCGATCGCGTCCTCGAGGCAAAGAATCGCGCGACCAACGTCATAGGCCGCGCCGTCTCGCAGTTTGACAACACCGACCAACGCGCCCTCACCAAGGCACTCAAGGAGCTGGACAACCTCGTCCACCTCTGGGCGTCGCACGTCTCCCATAACGAGACCTTGCCCGCCAACGGCATCGTGAACGACACGCTCATCAGCCCGCTCCTGACCCGCGAGGCCAACCTCACGCCACCGCGACCTATACCGCCACTATCCGAACACCGTGACGACGGCCTCGATGTTGACCTAGAGCGCCTCGTACGCGAAGGCGGCCCGCAGACACGGCGCGTCCTCTCGCTCGTGGCGAAGGCCCCCGTCCGCAACGAGCACAATCGCGTGGACGTCGCGGCGTCCTTCAACGCCCTGCCCGAGCGCATGCGCCGCTCCTCGGAGGTCGTAGGCCTGCTACAGCGCCTCGACGACATGCCCACGTCAAGCCCCACCTACTGGCGATGCGTGGACACAGACGGCAACGAACTCGTCTGGTTGGGATCGAACCTCACACTGAGCGACGAGCAACTCGCCCAGCTTTGCGATGGCGATACATAACAGGATAGGAGACACATGGACGAAGAGAGCGCAGAGCTCGGATACGACATCTACGACGAACCCGACCGCGAGGGCCTCTTTGAGGGCGATATCGGCGACATCCCACCAGAAGCTCGCTACGCCACCACGAGGCTTCTGCGAGACCGCTATGTCTCTGATGAGGATCCCGGCAAGTATCGCACTTCCACCTACTCCCTCATCCTCCAGCACCGCGAGGATGTGACAAGGACGCTCAACAACCTCTGCCTAACACTCAACCTCAATGAGAAGTATAGGGTTGCTTGGGCGGCAACGGCACCTTTTGACGGAGAGATGCCTGGCGTCGTACTCAAGCGCGGTTTGGTACAGAAGCGTGACGTCACGATCCTCCTCGTCACGCTGCGCATCGCCGCGCAAAACGCCGAGCTCGACGGACGCGAGCATTGGTACATCGATCGCTCCGAAATCGATGACGCGTTCATCACCGTCTCCCCCTACGCTGACGAAGGTGACGCGAACCTCGTGCGCAAGCGCATCGATGCGGCCGTCAGCGAGGCCATGACCCTCGGCTACATGGAGCAGGCCAAAACCGCCGACAACAGATTCCGCATCCTTCCGATAGTGCCGTGCATCATGACCCTCGAGCGCGCCCAAGAGCTCATCGCACAGCTCAAGGAACGACTGTAAGCCCACGAACAAGGAGCATTCATGGCAGACGCATCGATGAGCCTCCTCAGTACCCAGTGGCGACTCTGCCGTATCCAGCTTATAAACTGGGGCACCTTCGATGGCTACAACGATCTCGCCATCCGTCCCGCAGACGACGAAGGCGCTGCTTCGGTCGTGTGCATCACGGGTCGGTCAGGCACCGGCAAGTCAACCCTCTTTGACGCGGGGACCGTGCTGATGATGCCCTATGGACGCACCCTCAACGCCGCCTCCAACCTCGGTCGTGGAGGTTCACCCCGCGAGGTACGCACCTACGTGCGTGGCATGGTCGACACCGTAGCCGACGAGCGCGGTCGCACGAAGGGAAAGTATTTGCGCGACGAGACGGAGCTCATCTGGTCGGCCATCGTCCACACTTGGCAGGACACGACAGGAGCCAAGTTCAGCGCCGCGAGATTCTTTCAGCTGAAGCCCGGCGGAGGTGACGCGGACATGGTCCAGACATTCGTTACCGTCGAAGGCGACCTGGATCCACGCGCACTCCGCCCGTTCGCCTCCACCAACCTGCGCTCGCGCGACGTGCGCGCCACCTATCCTGGCTGCACCGTGTACGACGGATCCGGTCGCTTCTTTCGTGCCATCTACCTCGCGCTGGGCATCGGCGCGCAGGGTAACGGCACCAACGCGATGAAGCTCCTCTATCGCATCCAGTCAGGTATCCCGATGACCAACGTGGACGATCTCTTTAAGGAGCTCGTGCTCGACCCGCCCTCCACCTTCGAACTCGCGCAGCAAACGATTGACTGCTTCGACCATAACCAGAGCGTGTGGCTCCGCATCGAAGAAGCCCGTCGCAAGCGTGAGATGCTCAAGGACATCGACGCGAACCATCAGGAGATGCTCGACGCCCGCGAGGAGGCACGTCTCGCCGAGTCACTCGCCTACGACTCCGACCAAGGTCCTCTGCGCCTCTGGCTCGAGCGCAGACGGCTCGACCTCACGGAGAAGGAGCATGGCAGCACCGTTCGCGCGTGCGAGCGGGACGAGCGCTCCCTCACGTCCGCAAAGACACTCCTTGCTGAGCACAAGGAGCAACTCGAGCAAATACGTGCCAGCATATACGAGCGTGGCGGAGCCAGCCTAGAACGGCTGCGCGCGAGCCTTGAGAGCGACCGTGCTCGTCGCGAATCGGTACGCCGCCATCGGGAGGCGCTCGCCACGCCGCTGAACGACTGCGATCGGACTCTGCCATCGAGCGAGGACGAGTGGCACGAGCTCTCTACCTGGTGTGATGAGGTCCTCGCGTCAGGCCCCGCACAGGCCGAGGCGCTGCAGGAGCAGGTAGACGACTTGGGTGCACGACTTCGCATGGGGCAGCACGAGCTCGATGACCTCGAGAAGCAGCTCGACTACTACCGCAGGCACCGCACCAACATCACGCCCCAGATGGCACGCGCCCGCGAGTTGATGGCACGCGCGGCAGGTCTCGATCCCTCCGACATCCCCTTCGCGGCAGAGCTCATGGACGTGCCACGCGAACAGTCTCTCTGGCGCACCGCCATCAACATCTCCCTCGCCCACATCTCAGACCGTATCCTCGTGGACAAGCGTCTGGAGAGGGACTTTCGTCGCGACATCGACGGCTTGGCAAACCAATTGGGTCGACGCTACCACTACGACTTCGTCGACCTCGACAAGGACTACCCCGCTACTCCGAAAGCAGGACACGTCTCGTCGAAGGTCGTCTATCGCGACGACTCGCCCTTCGCCGCGTACGTGCGGCATGCCGTGTGCGACTCCACCGACCACCTTTGCGTCGACACGGTGCCACAGCTGGCGGGCGGCGGTGCACGCATCACACCCTCCGGTCAGGAGCGCGTGGGCAACCGTGGAGCCATCGGACACAGCCGTGCCACGCTCATCATCGGCTTCTCCAACGAGATGCTTATCGAGGACCTCGAGGCCGAGCTTGAGGACGCAAAGAAACGCAATGCAGAGCTTGCCAAGGAGCGAGCCGCACTCAACCGCCAACGCTCTGTACTCGCCGCCCGCATGAACGTCTCGCAACGCGTCGAGACCCTCACCTGGGAGGAGCTCGACATCGACTCCGTCGACCGACGCATGCGCGAGACACAGGAGCAGCTCGAGCGACTAGAGCAAGATGACGAACTGCGCGCCTTGAACGAAATGCTTCGCCAGACCGATGCGCTTGTGGCCACCGACACCACAACCTGCCATGATCTCAAGCGAACGGTCGATGCCCACAAGGCACTCATCCAGGGTCTCGAGCACAGTCGAGACCAGACGCGCGTGCTCGTCAACGCCCTCGTCGGCATGGGCGTTATCGTCACGAAGCCACAGGAGGCGCTTTGTACCGAAGCCGTGGCACAGGCTGAGGCCATGCTCGGCGATCGCTCGAGCATCCTGCGTGGCTTCGAACGCGTCACTCGACAGGCACGTGGTTACGTAGAGAACCTCTTGGCAGCGAAGCGCGAACGCGAGACGCAGTGCATCCGCGCCATCGAGTCCTCGTTCACGACGTTTCACAGCAACTTCATGGCCGACGACACCGAACACGGGACGACTATCGACGAGTTTCCCTACTATCACAACGTGCTCGCACAGCTCATAGAGCAGCGCCTCGATGACCCCGAGACCGAATGGCGAACCGAGATGCTGCGTGACGTGTCACGCCACCTTTCGCGCCTGCAGGAAGGCTTCACCGTAGAGGAGCGCGCACTCGACGAGCGCCTACGACCCATCAACCAGATTCTCGGGCAGTTCGCCTTTGGAGAGAGGCGAGGACGCCTCGGCGTGGTAGCTGAGCGACGCACCCTTCAGGATGTGCGACGCTTTCGCCGCGACCTACGCCAACTCTGCTCACTCGCAACGCGCTACGACTTCGAGAGCGATGAGGAGGTCATCCGTGAGCACCGAAACGTGGAACGCTTCTGCGACCTGCTACGCCGCGACCTCGCAACTACCGGACGCAGCGCTCGCCACTTCCTGGACACCCGCCACATGGTGACCATCTCCGCTCGTGAGACCGTACCTGATGACCCCGATGCAGAGGCCGTGGTGTACGACTCCATCAACGGAAAGAGCGGCGGGCAGTATCAGGAACTCGTCGCGTTCATCCTCGGTGCCGCGCTTCTTTACTGCTTGGGATACAACTCTGCGACCATTCCCTCATTCGCGCCGGTCTTCCTCGATGAGGCGTTCATCAAGGCAGACTCCGACCACACGCGCCGTGCCCTCGGTGCGCTCTCGGGCTTGGGCTTTCAGGTGATCATCGCCGTGCCCGACGGCAAGGTCGAGGCCGTGGCACCGCTCGCGTCGCAAATCGTAAGTCTCACGAAAGACGAACGAACGGGGACGACTCGCACACGCTCTCTGCTGCGTGCAGGCACGAACGAGGATGGAGACCCGCAGTGGCAGGACTAAAGGATGAGCGCTCTTTGCGGGACGCCCTCTCCAGACGACTCTCCCGCACCTTTGCCGAAGACGTCTGTGGCGTGGAGGCCGCATGGCCATGGGCTCTGCCTGTCGGCAGGCCGAGCAGGCGAGATTTGCTCACCGGCCTCGAGGAGCTCGACCACCTGACGCGTGCACTTCGTTCCTGGGAGCAAAAGACCGACACAAAGATCGCCTACGAGATGCGTGAGGCGGGCGGCCCCAAGCGCGTGCCCACCCACGTTATCGTACCGAGCGCAACGACAGCCGCGACGCTTGCGACCCCACGTGCAGACGGCCCATGGACGCATGCCCTCAAACGCACACGCCTGAGGCACGATATGATCTGCGATGCGCTTCCCCAGGTCAGCACCACCGAGTGCGCCCTCGCGCTACGCAAGGCGGATACGTGGGACGACCTAGAGTTCGAACTGCTTCTCTCTGCGGCGACGTGGTTCCGCTCCCACGACGCCACGGGTCTCACGCCACGACAGGTGCCGCTGCCGGGAATCGACGCGAAATGGCTCGATCTCGCGCGCCATCGCCAGCTCGTGTGCTTGCTCGCCGGACGGGAAGAACTTGGGCTCAAGGGGCGTCCGGCACGCCTCGACTTCTCTTACGTGAGTCCTTCCTACCTCGCTTCGGGCCACAGGCGCTTCGACAGCTGGGTGGCAGGTGACGTCTGTGAGCTTGTATACGAGCCGGACCTGTGCCTCATCGTGGAAAACAAGGACACGTTCCTCGCTTGTCCGGAGCTTGAGGACGGCATGTGCGTCTTTGGCTCAGGCAACGCAGGGCCATCTCTCGTGGCTGACTTCGAGGGCGTGAGGGTCGCACGACGCATCGTGTACTGGGGCGACCTTGACGCAAACGGATTCGAGATCCTGAATTCCTATCGAGAGTGTGGGATACGCTGCGAGAGCATACTCATGGACCTGTCCACCCTCGAGCACTACGAGCGCTACGGCACCTCTTTCGAAAAGGACCATCGTTCCCGCATCGAGCGCGAGCGTCGCGACCTTCCCCTGCTCACCAACGACGAACGCGCCGCCTACGAACTGCTCACCGACCCAGACTGGCATGGGCACCGCCGAGTCGAGCAGGAAAAGATACCCCTCGCAGAGGCCTTGCGCGCTCTCGGGCGTGCGTGACCGACCCCTTACCTGCGTCGGCGGTCTTTGCCGCTCGAGGTGTAGAAACTACGCTTCTGGTCGTACATCTCGTGCTCGGCCGAACGCACGAGGGAGTGCATGTCGGCGTCTTGTGCCGTCACTGCAAATACGCCCACCGACACCGAGTACCCATCTTCTGAGAGTTGCTTGCGCAGGGCTTCGAGCTCGGTTCGCGTCCACTCGACCGTACCGTCCGGCACGAAGCCGACGAACTCGTCACCGCCCACGCGATAGACGTGCTCCTCACCGAAACGATTCCTAAGCTGACTCGCCACGGCTCGCAGCATCTTGTCTCCCGCATCATGCCCCTGGGTGTTGTTGATCTCATGCAGGCCATTCGCATCCACATACAGGCACACGATCACCTCGGCCCCGCTCGTTGGATAGCCCTCTAGCGACTCCTCGTAGCTGTTTCTGTTTTGGAGCTCCGTAAGCCGATCGAACTTGCTGTAATACTCTATCTGCTGTGCCCGCCACAACGAGACCAGCTTTGTCCGCATGAGGAATACGTTGGTTACGATGGCAACGATTCCGAACGACACGGCGTTCCACACGTCGTCGATTGCAAGCTCCATGGGCTTTACTGCCATCGAGGTAACGCAAGTCGCCGCTGCGGCCAAGACCGTGACGAGCATGACACGCATCGGTAACTCGACAAAGAGCAGTGGCGCGACCATCAGAAACACGATAGCCGAGACCGAGGGATACTCGGGATGAATCACCGACACGGCTATCGAGAACGCATAGAGCACCACCATGATCGCCCAGACCAGCAATCGTGTCACGAAGGGCTGATTCTTCGAGAATCCGTGCGCGATTACCGTAAGGATTCCCATCGCTACGCATGAGCTCGCGTAGACCATCTGGTTCGCATTTGCCACTCCCTGAGTCACATAGGAGAGCAAGAGCAGCACGCAAAAGACAACACAACCGATAGGCGCGTACAAAAGCAGCACCTGCCGGTTCTCCTCGTCGATGCGGTCACGAATCGAGGTGTATTGTTCCTTGGTCAGACCTCCGTACCGGAGGGTCGACAGCAACTGGCTCATATCCTCCACCTAGTTCGAGCGTCGGATTGATAGTTATACCCGTTGTGTTGAGGTTTCTTGCTCCCACGGACCAAAAGCCATAAGCCGCCCACGAACCGAGCAGCAAAATCCTGAATTTGATACCAGTCTACTGGATGTGAGTGCGGCAATAAGGACAGACCTTCCAGTCAGCATTGAGCGGTCGATGGCAGGTGGGACACACGTTGCGCACCTGCGTGTTGCATATCGGGCAGACGATGAAGTCACGGTCGATCGGAGCACTGCATTTGGGGCAGAGGCCGTAATGCGAGAGCTGATGCTCGCGCAGGGCGATGTCGAGGTCTTGTTCCTCTCGGTCGATGAGGTACGAGCTGGGCCGCAGTATCACGTAGGCCAAGATTCCAACGATGGGGATAACCGAAATGATGGCCCATACGGCACGAGGCTCTGCTCCTCGACGCGCGGAGTCACGTATGACATACACGATGGAGAGTAGATATACGGAGACGACGCATACCACCATGAGGATGAGTACCATGGTGATCTCGGGAGTAAGCAGCTGCCTGAATAGTTCGGTCATCGAGACGACCCTCCTATATCGCGTGGTTGTACGTTTTGCGTCCGTTGGTAGTGTTCAAAGGATTATAGCAGGTCTTGCGCAGGTGCGTAAGGTACACAAAAGAGGGGCCGTCCCATTCGTGTACCCCACTTGTCACGATGGGGCGACACGTGCGATACTAACCCCCACGTTTCACGCAACAGAGGAGTTCGTATGACCAACACCAACGACGCGCAGGTTCGCGTGCGTTTCGCGCCCTCCCCCACGGGCAAGCTGCACGTGGGTGGCGCACGCACCGCCATCTACAACTGGGCCTTCGCCCGTGCCACGGGAGGAACCTTCATCCTGCGCATCGACGACACCGATCCCACCCGTTCCACCGAGGAAAACACGCAGGTCATCTTGCGCGCCATGCGCTGGCTGGGCCTCGACTGGGACGAGGGACCGGAGGCCGGGGGCGACTATGGCCCGTATTTCCAGACCGAGCGACTCGGGCTCTATCGCGAGGCGGCGGAGCGGCTCGTCGCAGAAGGTCGTGCGTATTACTGCTTCTGCACACCCGAGCAGCTCGCCGCTGACCGCGAGGCCGCCAAGGAGCGCAACGACACGTTCCAAGGCTACCAGCGCACCTGTCGTGACATCGACGCTTCCGAGGCACAGGCGCGCGTCGATGCTGGGGAGCCACACACCATCCGCATAAAGGTGCCCGACGATCGCGGAGATGTCGTGGTGCGCGACGCGGTACATGGCGAGGTGACCTTCAACGCTCGCGAGCTCGACGACTTCATCATCTTCCGCTCAGACGGCACGCCCACCTACAACTTCGCCACGGTAGTCGATGACGCGCTCATGGGCATCACTCACGTCATTCGCGGCGACGACCACCTGTCAAACACCCCTCGCCAGGTCATCGTCTACGAGGCTCTCGGCGCGCCGACGCCGACCTTTGCGCATATCTCCATGATCCTAGGCGCCGACGGCAAGAAGCTCTCCAAGCGCCACGGCGCCACCAGCGTGGAGGAGTATCGCGACGCAGGCTACCTTTCGGATGCCTTCGTGAACTACCTCGCGCTGCTCGGCTGGGCTCCCGACGGCGAGAGCACCGTCATCCCCCGCAAGCGCATCGCCCGCGAGTTCTCGCTCGACCATGTGAGCAAGAATCCCGCCATCATGGACCCAAAGAAGCTCGACTTCATCAACGGCGAGTACCTGCACGCCATGGATGATGGCGACTTCACGCGCGAAATCCTGCTTCCCGAGCTCGCAGCGGCGGGATTTGACGACGGGAATACGCATGACGAGGCGTGGTATCTGCTCGCGACCGAGGCGTTCAAGCCACGCTGCACCCTCTCGCGCGACGTCGTAAACCAGGCGCGCTACCTCTACACCTCAGACGAGGAGCTAGCGTACGACGAGAAGGCCGTAAAGAAGTGGCTGGCCAAGCAGGGGGCACGCGATGCGCTTGAAGCGGCTAGCGAGGCGTTGACGACGCTCGGTGAGGCGGATTGGAACCCCACTGCCATCGAGGAAGTGCTTGATCCGCTGCCCGAGCGGCTCGGTATGGGCAAGGGTCGTGTCTTCCAGCCCATACGCGTCGCCTGCGTGGGCGGTGCGGCATCGCCCGGCATCGGCGAGACACTCACCCTCCTCGGACGAGAGCATGCGCTGACCCGCATCGACCAGGCGAAGTCCCTCGCCTAGTAGTTCCTGACACACAAAAGGGGCCACCCCTCGCATTCCCGATTTCGGAGAAGCGAGGGGTGGCTTTTTTGTATCCCTAAGGGAACGTGATTACTTGTGGTGACCAGGATGCAGCGTCGCGGCACCACTACCATGGTGGCCGCCGTTCTTGATCCGCTGGACGCGCTGGTAGAGGCTCAACGAGCGATTGCGCGAGCGCAGT
Source organism: uncultured Coriobacteriaceae bacterium (assembly GCA_902766445.1). Classification (GTDB taxonomy): domain Bacteria; phylum Actinomycetota; class Coriobacteriia; order Coriobacteriales; family Atopobiaceae; genus RUG440. The sequence goes on along the minus strand of CACXDP010000070.1, from coordinate 16,202 downwards.
CCGAGCAACGGCACCGAGAGGAAGGTCGGGCCAAAGAACGTGATGATACGCCAGACGATGAAGCCTGCACTTGCCGCCTCACCAAACATCCCCCCGTAAAACATAAAGAAGCTGCCCTCGGCACCGCCCGTACCCCCTGGCAGTGGCACGGCGGTCGCCACCATCTGCACCATCGACCCTGCCGCCAGGCAGTTGAGGAAGTCCGCCTCGATGCCGAACGCATGCAATACGAACCAGGGTATCATGTAGAAGCTCGCGAGCTGTGCCATCGTCACGAGGAGCGTGAGACCCATTGACGGCAAGTCCTTGGCAGCCGTCATAAACGCTTCGGAGAACTCCATCACCTGGACGTTGACCATCTCGTTCCACTTCTCGGTATTCTTAAGCCAGTTGTGCTTCGAGAAAAACGCAATGAGGCCGTTGCCGACGCGCATGACGAAGCCCGGGCAGAGGCAAATCACAAAGAGTCCGGCAAGCTCGAGGAAGTGTACGCCAAAGACGATGACATTGATCATCACGATGTCGCCATACGTCTCAAAGAAGAACCCAAGCTTCGCAACGAGCATGATGGCAGCAAAGAGCACTACGCCGAACTGAAACATGATGAAGCGCGTGAACTGTGTTGCCGACGCCTCGCCCACGTCAAGTCCGGTGCGTGTGAGACGCAGGATCTGCGAAGGAACGGCACCCGCCATCATGGGGGTGAGGTTACCAAAGAAGATGCCACTCGCCTCTACGCTCATGAGGTCGCGGATGCCTACCGGCGAGTCGTGGTCAATATATACCGCAATGGCATATGCCAGTACGCCAAAGACAAAGTAGGATACGAAGCATACGCAGGCAAGGCCTACCCATCCGAGATCGACGCTGCCGAGAGCGCTCACAAACTCGCCCATCTGGCCAGATATGATGAGGTAGAGCAGGTACACAACCACCACGAAACCAAGGAAGATGGCTCCACGGGCCGCCTTCGATCGATTCTCCTGCTCCTCATCGACCGGTTTCGTCTTGATCGTGCCTGTGCTTCCGGGTGTTCCGACACCGAGTTTGACCTTCGTCGCCTCGTGTCGCTTCGGCTCCTGAGACACTTCCGCTTGTGCCATATTGCTCCCCAGTCGTATACCAACAGGCAAAACTATCATTTGTGGGGGCATCTCGCCCTCATTTGTTCTACTATATTATGCCTATGAGAAGCGTGCGCCACTCCAAAACCGTTCCCATGCACGCCTATAACACAGACACAGGAAGGGTGGAGGCATGCAAACCGAGCAAAACGAGCAGAACCCCAGCCGCCTCGACGACGCGGAGTCCACATATAACCATAACCATAAGACACTGCTCTCGGTGCTGAATGGCGGTCGACGCCCAAGCGCCTTCACACCAGAGTCGGGAGAGGTCACCTTGCGGCTCGAGAGGATTTTGGTCGACCACGCAGCGAAAACATTTGTGACGTTCGAGGGCGAGACGGGCCTCGAGGCAGTGCTCATGCGCCTACACGACTACCTTCCCGCGTTTGTGGAAGAGGTTCATGAGGGTCATGTGATGGGACTCAAGGGGTCGCTTGTGTCATCTCGCGGCATCGTCGTCGGCATGCACGTGTTTTTGGAGGCGGGTGGCCAGTTCGTCTACGAAGTCGGCCCCTCTTCGCATATGACTGAGATTCTGCAGGCGATCGAGCATGTGGATCGTGAGCTGCATGTCGCGACGCGTTCGCTGGGCTGCGACTACGTGCTGCTTGCCGAGGGCTACAACCCGTTCGTGGAGGCTCCGCTCGACGTGCCCCTCGTTCCTCGCACGCGCTGGACGCTCTTGAACGCCTACCTGGCTCAGACCGGGCGCTATGCCCGTGACATGATGCGCTGCCTGTGCTCGACACAGGTTACGATTGACTACGCACGTGGCCGCACGGGTCTGGAGACCTATCGCCTCGCGGTGGCGCTTTCTCCCATCTTTATGTTCCTCACCGACAACGTCCGCAGCTTCAGGGGCTCGGGTGCGAGGCGCTGCCCGCGCATGGTCCGCTCCATCGTCTGGGAGGATGTAGATGCAGATCGTTGCGGCGTGGTTCCGGGCACCTTCTCCGAAACGTTCAACTCGCAGCGCTACTTGGAGTGGCTCGAGGGACTGCGTCCGATACAGTTCAGCGACTCCATGGGCGCGTCGACCTCCACGGGCAAGCGGTTGATTCGCGACCTTATGGGTGACCGCATCCTCTCTGCCACCGAGGCGCTTGGGCTCTTTGGGGCCGCCTACCCCAACGTGCGCCTCGCTCGGCGCATGGAGTTCCTTCAGGCAGACTCGCTGCGACCGCGCATGGCCGTGGGATATGCATGCCTGATCAAAGGCATCTTTTGCAACGCGCTCGCGTTCGACGCTGCCTTCGACCTTGTCGGCCAAGTCCGAGAGGAAGACGTGGACCTCGCCACCTACGAGCTGCGCGTGCGCGGGTGGGATTCCCGCATTTACGACAGGCCCGTGCCCGAATTCATCGAGAGTCTGCTCACGATCGCACGCAACGGTCTCGCGGACCCGCAGGAGCTTGCCCTGCTCAATGCGGCCGCCGAGCTCTGGGACTTCAACATGGTGCCTCGCGATGCATTTGTGCACCAAGAAGAAAAGGCTGAGCGCGGTTGGTAGCCATGGCTGGGCTAGGACCGTTTACACGCACGCAACTCCTCCTCGGCAAGCAGGCGATGGAGCGGCTGTGGAACGCCCGTGTGATTGTCTTTGGCTTGGGGGGCGTTGGTGGCAGCGCTGCCGAGGCCTTGGCACGTTCTGGTGTGGGCCATCTAGAACTTGTGGACAACGACGTCGTCAGCACCACGAACCTCAATCGCCAGCTTGTCGCCACAACGCAGACGGTGGGAATGCCCAAAACCCAAGCGATGTCGGAGCGTCTGGCGACAGTCTCGCCTGACGCCGAGGTCACGACCCACGAGTGCTTCTTTTTGCCAGACACAGCCGACCGTTTCGACTTCTCGCGCTATGACTACGTGCTTGACGCTGTGGACACCCTTACCGCCAAGCTACAGCTCGTTCGCAGTGCCACGGAGGCTGGCGTCCCGATCATCTCGTGCATGGGCACGGCAAATAAGCTCGATCCGAGCGCGCTCAGGGTAGATGACATCTCGCGCACGAGCATCTGCCCACTCGCACGCGTCATGCGTAAGGAAGCTCGCAAGCGCGGGCTTGGGCATTTCAAGGTTGTGTACTCAACTGAGCCCGCTCTGGTTCCTGTGACGGACGAAGAAACCTACGAACCCATTCCCGAGGGTTCGAGCCGTCGCAGTCTGCCGGGGTCAACGGCATTCGTGCCCCCGGCAGCTGGACTTCTCATGGCAAGCGAGGTCGTACGCGACCTTATACGAAGCGATACCTGACATCGCGACGACCCCAGTCGTCCGAGTCCACGGCACCGAACTCCTCATAGACGCCAGGGTTGAGAATGATACCCGCAGGACCTGCGCCGTAGTAGCCACAGTCAACGACCTGCGCCGTCACGACGATGCCCTCGTACTCGACCTCCACGTAGTCGCCGAAGTGTGCCCAAGGATATGATGACTTGTCAAGGCCGACCTGCGCCTCGTCGTCGTCCCACTTGTAGGTGGACGCTGTCTGCGAACCGGTCGCGGCATACTCCGTGGCACATGAGCCAGCCTCTATCCAGCCAGAGCTCTTGTCATACAGCGGGTCTTTCTTCCTGTCGGCTACCGCACCGCTCTCCGACGAGTCGCCTTGGGCCGAGCTGGTACCACCGCCAGTTGTTGTACCCGTGCTTGTGGATTGGTTCTCGTCGCCACTAGTGGAGCTGCTTTTCTGTCCGCCCGTCTGAGTCTGATCCTGGCTTCCATCCTTTGCCTGGTCACCAGTCGAGGCTTCGCCGTCAGCCTTGGCCTCGCCGTCCTTCGACTCCTCGTCCTTGGCCTTGTCGTCGGTCTTTGCCTCGCCGTCCTTCGACTCCTCGTCCTTGGCCTTATCACCGTCCTTCGACTCGCCGTCCTTGGCTTTGTCGTCGGTCTTTGCCGCATCGTCATCCTTGTTGACAAATGCGTTACCCATGGGCGCCGACGCACCATTTGAATCAGCGTTTTGGTTCTGGCTTGCGTCTTGGCCGTTAGCTTCCGTGCCACCCTGAGCGCCTGTGGCATTCGCCGCAGTGCCACTCGTCGTGGCATCCGCGTTCTGCGCGTCCGTTGACACGGCCTGTACGTTGCCTTGCGTAGGCGATTCCGTCAGCCCCGTACGCAAACCCATGAACGCGGCTCCAGCCACGGCACCGGCAATTGCAGCGGCAACGGCGATGGGTACGACCCCGCTGCCGCCGCGTGAAGACCTCTGCTCTCGTGCACTTCTTCTCATGTGTTCCGACATGCACAACACCTCCCAAAGGTTGCGTTAGGATGTTATCGTACCCCAACGCGGCCGAAGCAACACCGTCCCTACGACGTGCCACATCGATACCGCACAACGCCCCGTCCTCACACCTACGGTACAACGATGCTATGATGGTGCGATATGAGACGACCGGAGAGGAGCGCACCCATGAACTACTTCATGCCGACTCGACTGTACACCGGAGACGGCTGCATCGGCAAACACGCGAAAGAGCTAGCCACCCTCGGCACGAGCTGCATAATCGTCTGCGAAGAGCAGGCCGCCAAAGCCAGCGGCGCTCTGACCGACGTGCAGCACGCACTCGCTAGCTGCGACGTCTCCAGCTTCGTGTGGACGGGCGTCACAGCGAACCCACCCGTCGCCTCCTGCATCGATGCTGGTCGGCTTGCCGCAAAGAGCAAGGCCCAGTTCGTCATCGGCGTCGGCGGTGGTTCATCGCTCGATGCCGCCAAGGCTGTGGCCGTCTTTGCCGCGAACCCGACGCTCGACGAGACCGGCTTCTACGCCCTCGACTGGAAGAATGACCCGCTCCCCATCGCTCTCGTAGGTACGACGGCCGGCACTGGCAGCGAGGTTACCAAGGTCTCAGTGCTCACCGACGCGAGTGCACGGAAGCACAGCATCCATGACGATCGCCTCTATGCCTCGCTTGCCTTTGGGGACAGTCGTCACACGCATAGCTGCCCCGCATCCGTCACGCTGTCCTGCGGCGTTGACGTGCTTGCGCACGCGACGGAGAGCTACTTCAGCCACAAGGCCGACGAGATTTCGCGTGCCTTCGCGGTGCGTGCCATCCGCTTGGCAGCCACGCCCCTTGCGACAGCAGCCGCAGGCAAGCAGTTGGACGCCGCCCTTCGTCGCGACCTGTACGAGGCATCCATATTGGGAGGTCTGGCCATCAACACCACTGCCACCTGCTTCCCGCACAATGTCGGCTACTACCTTACCGAGAACTACGGCGTGCCGCACGGCTTCGCCAGCGCCGCTTTCCTGCCTCAGATGCTCGAATGCGTGCGAGGATACGATGCCGACTACGCCGCTGCCTTCTACGACGAAATCGGATGCGACGAGGAGGCGTATGTCAACCTCGTCAAGAGCTGCCTACCCAGCTTTGACATCCATATGACCGAAGAGCAGGTCGAAAAAGCCCTACCCCGCTGGCACCGCAACGGCTCGGTCAACAACACACGGGCAACCATCTCGCTGGACTATATCCGCGAGATGCTTATAGGCATGTTTGCATAACGCGAAAGGAGAAACCATGATCAGAAAGAAGAGCGACCAGACTATCGAGTATCGCTGCATCCGCAACGGCAATGGCGAAACCGAGATGCATCTCATCGCCGAAAGCGTCGACGATCTCTATGGCAAGGGCAGGCTGTTCAATCACATGATTCTCGCTCCCGGCAACAGCATCGGCGAGCACATGCATGAGGGTGACAACGAAATCTTCTATTTCATCTCGGGCACCGGCGAGTACAACGACAACGGTACCCTCGTGCAGGTCGAGGCAGGCGACACCACCGTCTGCAACGACGGCGAGAAGCATGGGCTCAAGAACACCGGCGACGTGCCGCTGGAGTTCATCGCCCTCATTCTCTACTAATATGTACGATCTCATTATCATAGGTGCCGGACCCGCGGGCCTTTCGGCGGCAATCTACGCACAACGCGCCCTGCTCGACACGCTCGTGCTCGAGCAGGAAGCCGTAGGCGGACAGGTCATCCTGACCAGCGAAGTGGACAATTACCCTGGCGTGCCCAATGCTGACGGTTTCTCGCTCGTCGAGGCAATGCGCACGCAGGCGGTAGAGCTTGGCGCAACCATCGAGATGAATGTCGTCGAGCGGCTTGAGATCGCAGAAGACGGTAGCTTTGCTGTCACGATACCCGGCAAGGTCTTGCAGGCAAAGACCGTCATTCTTGCGGGCGGCGCGACACCTCGCAAAGGCGGCTTCGTGGGCGAGACGGAGTTCGCGGGACGAGGCGTGAGCTACTGCGCGACCTGTGACGGCATGTTCTACCGAGGCAAGCGCGTCTTCGTAATCGGCGGCGGTAACTCTGCAGCCGAAGAGGCGCTTTTTCTCACCCGCTTTGCCGCCCAGGTGACCATGGTCGTACGCAAGGACCATCTACGCGCACAGGCAGCCGTGGGAGCGCAGCTCGAAGCCAACCCCAAGGTGGACATTCGCTTCCTCACGAGCATCACCAAGGTCGCGGGCGAGCTCGGCATCACCGAGGTCACCTTCCGTGACAACGTGACGGGCGAAGAGCATGCCGAGACCTTTGAGCCCAACGTAGGCGTCTTCGTCTTTGTGGGACGCGTGCCGGCGTCCGAGCTCGTCAAGGGACTGGTTGAGTTCGACGAGGCGGGCTACGCCATCGCAGCTGAGGACATGAGCACCTCGACTCCGGGTCTCTTTGTCGCCGGCGATGTTCGGCAGAAGCCACTGCGCCAGATCGTGACGGCCGCCTCCGACGGAGCCATCGCCGCAACGAGTGTGTCGGCCTACTTGGGCCACCCCGTATCAAGCTAGCTTTCCGGCGGGCCTTCCGTCCCATCGGCAGCAAACTACACACGGTTTCTCTTCAAACTGGAATAGGGGCGTAAACTCATTCAGTTTACGCCCTTTTTCATATTACAAAGAGAAACCGTGTGTAGTTCTAACCTAGGGCAGAACCGAACGCCCGCCTCTATGCCGCCAGACCATCCGACGGTAGCGTGACTGTTTCGCCCGAGGCTACCGAGACGGTATGGAGGCTGGGCTGTGCATCGCCCTCGACATTGGTCTCGACCCAGCCATCTTTCGTAAGCGAGAACTCCCCAACCAAGTTTTCGCCCTCAAAGCGCTTCAATTCAAAGACATAGTCGCCAGCCGCCATGGTAGCCATGAAGACATCTGAGTTCCCTCCCGCCCATGCGATAGCGGCGGGCGCATCCGCACTGGCTTCGGTAGACTTAAAGACGAGCCTCATCTCACTTATGTTGTCGGGGGCATTCTCGGATAGGCTGAGCGTCACGCATCCCAAACCTTCAGGTATCTTGTCGGGTTTCTCAGTCTCAGCGATACGCGTATCTTCTATGGCTTTCTTTAGCGCGTCGACGTACTCCGTGTAACCCGCCTGCTCCATGCACCAAGGAAGAAGCTCAGCCATCTGTGGGTAGTCAGTGAAGGGGGTCATGGCAAGCGCCACGTTCATCCAGAAATACATTTGGTCCGTCAGCGGCATGCCAGCTTGGTCGAGCTTGTACGAGATGAGGTTGAGCAGTGAGGAGTTGACGTGTACGCCACCGCAGTCGTTCGCCGTCGTTGCCTCCCCTACCGCCGGTCCGTAGTAAGCGTCCCATGTGAATGCTGGCTGATTGAAGGCGTGCGGATCCTTCATCGAGCGATAGGGGCCTACGCCCTCCCCCTCGTTTTCACCGATGAGCCATTCGCCATCCTGGTCGTAGGCAATCATCATCTCCGTCAGATTGCCCATGATGTCGCTCATGCCCTCGTTGATAGCCCCCGCATCGTTGAGGTACAGGTTGGAGGTCATGGTGGTGGTAGTCACGCAGTGGGTAAACTCATGCGCGATGATATCGAAGCACTCTCCATCGGGATCAATCCTGTTGAAGCAAAACGTCTGGAAGCCATATCTGCGACCGCCGTATGCTGCGTTCTGTATAACCTCATCGTTCTCATCCACCATGTCCATCCCAAGCAGGGTGGGCGTGCCCTCGCCATCGGGCCCAGTCCAACCTATACTCTCGAAGAAGTCCCATACCTTGATGAACGTGTCGTAGATGATTAGCTCGTCGTTGTTAAAGCTATCCTCCCCCTCATTGCGTGGAGAAATCTGCTCATTAAACCAGAAGTCGGCGTAATCGGCGCAAACAATCTTGCGATCGCCATCTGCCAAAATCGCTTCTTCAGTTTCGGGATCGACGAGGATGGGCACATTGATGTCCATCTTGGTGCCATTGTGCTTGGTTACCGTGCCGGACCAAGTGGCTTTTTCTAGCTCGCCGAACGGAAAGTTCGCCTCGTCGCCAGCCAAGGCATCAGCGTTGTTCGGCACGTTCACGGGGATGGCATAGAGGTACCCGCCGTCAGCATCCACGTAGTGCGCAAGATAGGCTGTGTCAACGTCGGCAAAATAGTTGTTCGTGTACACCACCCAAGCATAGCGGACCTGCTGTGTGTCATCCCCCAGAGGGATGAGTGCCTGTTCCGTAGCGCCCTTCACCAACGTGGCGCGTACGTTATCGCTATCGGCGCACTCGTCTAGGACTATCTTCTCGGCCTCCTCTGCTGAAATCTCCCATGATCCAAGATCTTCGAGTTGCACATCGGGCAGCAGCGCACTCACCAAACCACATGCATTGTGGTCTTTATCCACCACCAGCTTCACCGATCCTCCGTGGACTAACACGTCGCCCGCACGCTGACGAAACGTGTAGTACGTGGTACCCGTCTCGGTGGGTCGAATCTCCCGCAGCTCGAGCACGGTCGTCTCATCGCCACCGACACGCTCGATGACACTCTGTACGGCGTCGAGGGCAGCATCATCGTTCTCAATTGGCTTGTCATAGAACTTTTCGCCGATGAATCCGGTCACAAGCGCGCTGGCTGATAGCGCCCTCTCGTATTCCGCCTGTGTTTCATCTAACTCCGATGTCGTCTCTGACGCATCCTCGCCGTCAACGTCTGCCGACGCTGACGAAGTATCCTCCGACGCTGGCGGGGTAGTCTCCGAGCTTGGTGATGGCTGTGGCGAGCTGCATCCCGCCACGATGAACAAGGCCGCAACCAGCAGCGCCATAATCGCCACCCTCGACCACTGTCTACTTGCTTTCATATTCTGCCCTTCCGTCAAATTACCTTGCACAAAAAGATAGCAGATGCCATGACGGCTGGGGGATTACTCTAGAAGATGAGGAGGAAGACGCGCGCCAGCACGTAGCCAATGAGACCACAACCCGGGAACGTGAGTACCCACGTAAGGACCATCTCGCGGGCGACGCCCCAGTTGACACTACGGACGCTCCTTGAGCAGCCGGCACCAACGATAGCGGCTGTCTTTGTGTTTGTGGTCGAGACGGGCAGGCCCAAAAGGGTCGCGAGCAGCAGACTGATGCCCGCCGAGATCGAGGCGGCCGCGCCTTGATACTTCTCCATACTCACGACCCCCGTACCCACGGTCTTGACAATCTTTGCCCCGCCGCTGGCAACGCCAAGTGAAAGCGTGGTAGCGCAGATTGCCATGAGCCAGATGGGATATCCATGCTGCGCGAGCGCGTCCTCGCCCGTCGAGAGCACGATGGCCAGCATCGCAGTAGAGAGAAACTTCTGTCCATCCTGGGCTCCGTGCATGAAGGCGCCGAATCCGGCACCGGCCACCTGAAACTGCGCGAACAGGATATTGGCCTCGCGGTTCGTGAGGTCTACGAACAACCAGCGCAAAAGCCACGACATGAAGTAGCCCAACGCCAGACCCAACGCTATCGAGAGCCCCAGACCCCATATGACCTTGCTCCACTCCGACCAGTTGACGCCTCCCAAGCCCCCCTGCAGCGCGATGGCGGCTCCCGTAAGGCCGGCAATAAGTGCATGGCTCTCGCTGGTCGGGATGCCAAATGCCCAAGCCGCGCACCCCCACACCACGATGCCCACCATAGCAGCGCAGAGCGCGATGAGGGCCAAGTGGGGGTCACCACCAAAGTCAACCATGTGATCGATGGTTTCGGCCACGGCCGTCGAGACGCATACCGAGACTGCCAGGCCGGCGAACTCGCAGACCACGCTCATGGCGATTGCCTTGGGGAAGCCGATTGCGCGCGTGCCGACCGCCTCCGCGATGGAGTTGGCGGCGTCTGTCGCCCCATTGACGAAGATGGTCCCCAGCACCAGCGCCATTGACACCGCAAGCAGCGGATTGCTTACCAGCATCACGATGAATTCCTGAAACGTTGCCATGATGGGCCTCCACATGAGTCTCCTTATTTGGAATCGTACCCACAGGCAGGCGGCCATAACTGTACGCTGTGTTAATCGATGTGACACGGATGTGAACTCGAAAAACGGGATATGCCCCCTTGGCTCGGCGAAACAATCCGATGCTCGTTATGGCACTGGCAGGAGCGTTGATATGCGGGGCTATCGCAACTCCTGCGCTCGCCGCTCGAATGTCGTTGACACCTACCGCATCTAACCACTTGACCACGATCCCGCTGTGGGAAAGTGGTCATGACCACTTTCCCACAGCGGGATCGTGGTCATCGAGGGATTCTTGCAGCCGTTCGCTGATACCGAGTGCCGGAACGAGCTTCTACGGCGTAGTCTGACAGTAGGCCCAAAACCCAACCCAAGGAGGCATATCATGAGAATCGCCATGGCAAACGATCATGCCGGCACCCGTCTAAAGAACGAAATCAAGGCATGGCTCGAGTCGGAGGGTCACGAGGTGGTCGACTTCGGTACGTACGACGAAGAGGGCTGCGACCTCTCGGACTTCATCTACCCCGCATCGAAGGCAGTTGCCACCGGTGATTGCGAGCGCGGCATCTTCGTGGACGGCGTGGGCTACGGCTCGGCCATGATTGCAAACAAGTTCCGCGGCATCTTTGCCTGCGTGTGCCAAGACCCCGTGTGCGCCGAGCTCGCACGCCAGCACAACGACGCCAACGTGCTCTGCATCGGCGGAAAGATCATCGGCCCCGTGCTCGCGATGGCCATCGCCAAGACCTGGATGGCAACCGAGCCCCTTACGGCCGAGCGCTACGCCAGTCGTAGGCGCAAGGTAGCAGCCATCGACGAGGAGCGCACCGTCGCCCTGTAGCTTCGCGCCAAATAGATCTGCCGTCCCTCTTCACCTGCCGAGAGGCCGAGCGCGATGCCCAGCGTGGCTATGCTCACCTCTCGGCAATCGGCACCCTTCGCCGCCGAATCAGTTTCTCTCTGAAAGTGCGATGCATTTGGCGATACGGGCCCTGACGATCTCTATATCCGGAAACGGCTGGGGAATGAAATCCATCGCGCCCATCTTCAGGCATTCCAGCTCCGCCTCATGATCGACTGTCAATACGATTATGGGAACTGATTTCAGGTCCTCGTCGGCCTGCATCTGGGCCATCGTCTCCCAGCCTGTCATGTTTGGCATATGCAGGTCCAAAATGACCAATGAAATATCGCCCTTTTGGCTATGGAGGATGTCCAGCGCTTCGGCGCCGTCGCAAGCGTAGGAGATGTCGTACTCATCGCATAGCACGTCTCCTAGCATTTCGCGCTTCATCTCAATGTCATCGACGATGAGGATGCGCCTACGCTCTCGGACCTTCGGTATCTCCACGCACGTGATCGCGCAATACCCGGGGTAAATAATCTGGCGTGCCGTGAAGCGATAGTGTACGCCGTTTAACGGACTGTCAAACTCGCCTTCCACGGTCTTTCCGTCAAGCGCCGCGCTTTTGACGTCTTGGTACCAGTCATCCCCAAGGAACGGGAATAGTTCCCGAACGGTGTGTCCAATCATCGCCTTCGCCGGAAGGCGGGCGAACTCCTCGTACTTGTGATTAACGTAAAAGAAGACCGCGTCGTAACGCCCACTATGCTCCGCATACGTCACATGAAACACGGCGTACAGAACGGGAAGGTCGTCAAACAGAGAGAAGAGCTCCCGCGCGTGTTCGATACGGCTCTCGGCTGAGATGCTCTGGTCGTAGTCCGCAAGCAGACAAACCTCGGCATTTTTCGTCAGCTCGTCCGAGTCAAGGCACTCCGAATAAAGCGCATAGCCCACGGAAAGATAGAGCGTGATTGGCTTTCCATCAATCTCCCGAACGGAGTCGCCGACAGCCCTTACCTTCGCACGAAGTCTACCTGCCTCTTCCACGCTATCGACCTGCTGAAGAATCGTGAACTTTCGTCCTGCATAGCGGCCAACGACACCCCTTTGGCCAAACCCCTCTCTGAGAGCCCGACCGAAGGCGACGAGAACCTTGTCACCAAAATCGAAGCCATACTGCTTATTGATCATGTCGAAATCGTTGATTCCGATATGTATGCGCACAAAGTCCCTGCCCCGGAGATGATACTCATCCAAGAAACTCTCCGCCTCTTCGGAGATTCCACGTGAATTGAGCAGCCCCGTCAGTAGATCTCGACGTGAGCTTTCCTCGCCTCGCTGATCGTTGACTCCCATCGAACCCTTGTCAATGAAGTACCCAAGCAGTCCCGTAATCTCTCCGTTGACGTCGTAGAGGGGCGTCTTGCTGGCGAGAATCTCTCGGTTCTTCCCCCTGCTAATGCAGTTTCCGGGCATATTGCGCAAGGTCACGCCCTCGTGAATGACCTTGTATTCATCATTCATAAAGAGATCGGGATGGACATGCCAGCCCAACTCCTCGTCATTCTTGCCGATGATCTCCTCCGCAGACGAAAAGCCGTAGAAATCCAGGAAGCCACGGGTCGCGCCTAAGAATCGGCGGTCGTAATCCTTCCAGAAAATGCGGAACAGGTCTGATTGGACAATATTGCTCCAGAGCTGCTCTGGCGCGTATGGCCCTCCTTCGTGGAGCTTCACCGCGTTGTTTGCAAGGAAGTCCTTCACGGAATCGTGAACGTTACGAACGAGCAGGAAATAGTTCTCCTCGTCAACCTTGAGCAGCGTGTACTCTTTCCACGCATATCGCCCGTGACGAACACAGGTCCGAAACGCCTCGGAGAAGCTGATGCTGCCGCTTTCCCTCAGACGCCTCGTCGCCAAACCCGGGTCAAACGTGCGCGTAAACCGGGCCTGGTCCTCCCAATAGATGAATCGCTCCGCGTATTCCTCGACTAGTTGCTTGATGCCTCTCCTGTTGGAGAGCAGGTCTTCCCTCGTGTCCGTGTACAGAGGCTTGATGCTGTCCTCCCTATAGTTCATGAGCGTGATTCGCTCAAAAAGGGCATAGATCTGGCGGACGGAGTCGTCCAGGTATCCTGTCTTTTCCGACTGCGTATCCTTCGTGAGATTGGTGATGCTGATGAGGACGCAGTACCTGCCCACCGTCTCGGTTATGCGACGAGCCCTGATCTCGTAGTACTGCTCGTTGATCGTGAAGAACATCTTTCCATCGCCGTTGACCTTGACGGAATCCATCAGATTGATGATATTGCGCGTAAGCATATGATACGGCTGAGGCTGGCAGAGCATCTCCTGCGTGAACACCCTGGTAAACATGCCGGCATTGCGAGCCGTCTCCTGAATGGCCGCGTTGTAGAACAGCACCTTGAAACCACTGTCAGAGAACTCGGCTAATGCGAGCGGGATGCTGTTTAGCTCTCGAGCCGAAGCGATGTCATCACGCTCAGTCCGCGTCATGAACGGGACCGCACTCAGATAGTCAATCTTTCCGATCTCGTCGTAATAATGCCGATCTTGCGGAAGCTCGACCTGAATGCCCTGGTCTCGCAGGTTGTCGATGGCCTGATCGAAAGGCATGGGCCTTCCGAAGTAGTATCCCTGAACCTTCTCGCAGCCAATGTCGCGCATGTAGGCAAACTGTTCCTCCGTCTCCACGCCTTCCGCAAGCGTGTGGATGTCAATGACCTTTGCCATCTTTACGATGGCAGTCACGATGCGCCTCGACCGCAAGTTAAACGGCCGCAAGAAGCTCATGTCCAGCTTGAGTTCGTCGAAGGTGAAGTCCTTGAGAACGTTCAGAGACGAATAGGCGCTGCCAAAGTCATCCATCCAGATCTGGTAGCCCGCAGAGCGAAACCGATCCACGATTCCCCTCAAGAGATCCTTCTGCTCAGCCATGACGCTTTCGGTAATCTCGAAATAGACGAAGTCATGGGGAATCTGGTAATCGCTCACGATGTTGTCCACGACGGTGAACATGTCGCAGAGCGAGAAGTCAAGCCGGGAGAGATTGACGGATACCGGAATCGGCGTCTCTCCATTGGCGATGGAGCTGCGAATTCGCTCGCAAACCTGCCGGAGAATCGCGGCATCCAGCAGATGAATCAGTCCCTCTCGTTCCAGCACCGGGATGAACTCATTCGGGTAGATCGTACCCATCTGCGGATCGATCCATCGCGCAAGCGCCTCGAAGCTACACAGCTGACGAGATGACGTGCGGATGACCGGTTGATAGAACACGCGAATCTCTCGATAGTCTATCGCCCTCTTATAGTTCTGCATGACGAATGCGTCTAGGTTTCGTCCCATTGAGCATCCTTACTTTTCGACCCGCTTGCGCCAGTGCTGCACGGCTGCCACTACATATAACGTACTTCATGCGGGCTCAATTCAGTTTCCATTATGCGACTCTACACTGTATGCGCATCACACATTGTCACGTCACCGACAGGGCGTGAGACTCGGGGCTCCAAAGGACGAGTGCGTACCCAAGAGTCCTGCCCCAAAGCACTTTTGCCTGAGTATACTTTCCTTGCACGAACAAAACGGAAATCCCTTTCCCCTGACGCAAGGAGGCAAACATGGCGGACACACCCACTCAAGACAATCAAACGGAACTGCAGGTCAGCGCCGTCAAGGACACCTTCATGACCGTTCCAGCCGACCCGCGTCTCAAGACCCCCGAAGCCGCCTCGGCACGACTCACCTGGCGCGCTGGTGAGCAGAGCATGGACTACGTGGCCACCGCAGGGCATCTTGACGTGCGTGGAGACACGGGTGCCCTCATCGGGCAGATGTTCTCGCTCTCCTACGTGAAGGTGGATGGCGAGGGCAGCCCCGACACTGCTCGCCCGGTGACCTTCTGCTACAACGGCGGTCCCGGTTGCGCGTCGGTACCCATCAACTTCGGCGGTATTGGCCCCCGTCGCGTCAGGACGGACGGCATCGACCATCTCCCCTACCCCATCGAGGTGGAGGACAACCCCCAGACGGTACTCCGTCAGAGCGATCTCGTCTTTCTCGACGCGCTCGGCACTGGCTACTCCACCTTGGCCGAGGGAGCTGACAACGCCGACATCTTTGGGGTTGACGGCGATGCCGACTGCTTCGCGCGTGCCATCACCACCTGGCTGGAGGAGAACGGTCGCTGGCAGTCACCGCTCTACCTGTTTGGCGAGAGCTACGGCACCGTGCGCAACGCCGTACTCATGCGCCTCTTGGGCGAGCGATCGGTCAAGCTGTGCGGCGTGGTCATGCTGTCGGCTCTCTTTGACTGGGTGCAGACCTTGGAGGGCGAGGACCTATACCATTTGGGCATGACCCCCACCATGGCAGCCGCGGCGCAGTTCTTCGGACGCGCTGGTCAGGGCATCGAAGAGGACGAGTGGTTCGACCAGGCCATGGACTTCACGGAAGACGTGCTCGCCCCCGCCCTGCTGAAGGGAGACCGCCTTTCTTTCGAGCGCGAGACCGAGGTCGCCCACCAGCTATCCCAGTTTATCGGCCTTCCCGAGGAGCTTGTGCGGCAGCGACGCCTGCGGATCACGCTCGACGACTTCCGTCGCAACCTGCTTGCCGATGAGGGCAAGGTCGTCGGCCGTCTGGACATGCGCTTCTCCTCCGACGCACCGGTCGCGGTACAGGGGTCCTCGGCATGGTTCGCCAGCGAAGATGCCGCCGACGACGCCGTGGAAGCCAGCTGGACCAACGCGTTCCGTACTTTCCTGCACGACGATCTGCACTACAAGGCTCCCGCACGCTACCTCGCGAACAACTACGAAAACGTCGGCACCGACTGGAAGTGGGAACACAAGCAGCCCGGCTTCGATTATCCCAGCATCTCGCCCAACGTGGCTTACGACATCGCCGTGGCCATGCGTCGCAACCCCCACATGAAGGTGTGCATCTTGGGAGGT